>DASUXS010000115.1:0-3586 GCA_036377855.1 Moraxellaceae bacterium | reverse complement strand
TGAAGAGAAGGTCAAGGCCAATGCCGGCAACGAGCAGCGCCAGGCCCAGCACATCCTGATCACGGTGGATGCCAAGACCAAGGATGCCGATGCCCTGAAGAAAATCCAGGACATCGAAAAGCGTGCCCGTGCGGGTGAGGACTTCGGCAAGCTCGCCAGGGAGTTTTCCCAGGATCCGGGCTCTGTCGCCAACGGCGGTGACCTGGGCTTCTCCGGTCGTGGCCAATTCGTTCCCGAATTCGAGAAGTCGCTGTTCAGCCTGAAGGAAGGTGAAATCTCCGCGCCGGTGAAAACCCAGTACGGCTACCACCTCATCCGCCTGAACAAGGTGCAGAAGCCGGAAACGCCCAGCTTTGCCAGCCTGCGTGGCGAGCTGGAGAAGGAAGCCAAGGCCGCCAAGGCGGACGAGCTGTTCTCCGACCAGGTCGACAAGCTGGATGCGGCTGTTTATGAAGCGGCCGACCTCCAGGATCCGGCCGAGAAGTTCAAGCTCACCGTTGCCAGCACGCCGGCCTTCACCCGTGCTGCACCGCCCCCGGTTTTTGCCAGCGAGCGCAAGGTGACGGATGTGGCCTTCAGCGATGACCTGCTGAAGGACGGCAAGAATTCCCAGGGCATGCATCTGGCTGATGGCAGTGTGGTGTGGCTGCACGTGAAGTCGCATGAGCCGGCCACGCTGCGTCCGCTGGCGGCTATCAGCAATGATGTGCGCAACTACCTGCTGCTGGAAAAGGCCAAGGAGAAGGCCAAATCGGTTGCCGACAGCGCGGTCAAGTCCCTGGCAGGCGGTGCCAGCCTGGCAGCCGTGGCCGCCGCGGAAAAACTGACCTGGCAGGACCAGCCGGAGGCGACGCGCCGTACCCAGGCTCCGCCCGAAGTGCTGCGCCTGGCCTATCGCCTGCCGCGCCCTGCGGCAGGCAAGATATCCGCCGATGTGCTCTCTGTCGGTCCGTCCTATGCCGTGGTGGCGGTCAGCCGCGTGGTAGACGGTACGCCGGCCGCCGGCCCGGACGTGGCGCAGATGCGTAACGTGCTGGCGGAAAACCGCAGCCAGCATGAGCTGCAGGACTATGTGCGTTCGCTGCGTGAAAGCGGCAAGGTGGTCGTGCACGCCCGCAAGGAAGAAAAGGCCGAGGAGTGATCCCTGCCTGAATAAAAAAGCCCGCATAAGCGGGCTTTTTTATTTCCACCAACCTTTCAATTCGTCATTCCCGCGCAGGCGGGAATCTTCATGACGTGCAGCGGGCCTTTTAAAAGTCCCTGACAAAGTTCAGGAGATTATTCGCTTCGCCCAGCCTCCGGCTGTTCAACGCCTTTCAGGCTTTTGTCCCGCCTGCGCGGGAATGACGATTCATCTCCCATAAAAAAACCCGCATGCGCGGGCTTTTTTATGGCCAGAGGCTCGCCAGGTTCAAACCTGGTCCAGCGCCGGCATGGCCACGGTATTGAAACCACCGTCGACATAAAGGATTTCGCCGCTGATGCCCGAAGCCAGGTCAGAGCAAAGGAAAGCGGCAGCATTGCCGACTTCCTCGATGGTGACATTGCGGCGCAGCGGCGTGGCCGATTCGTTGTAGTTCAGCATCTTGCGGAAATCCTTGATGCCGCTGGCGGCCAGCGTGCGTATGGGGCCGGCGGAGATGCCGTTCACGCGTATGCCGATGGGGCCCAGGCTGGAGGCCAGGTAGCGCACATTGGCTTCCAGCGAGGCCTTGGCCAGGCCCATCACGTTGTAATTGGGCACCACGCGCTCGGAGCCCTGGTAGGTGAGGGTGAGCAGGGAACCGTTGCGGCCTTCCATGAGCTTCTTGCCAGCCTTGGCCAGGGCACCGAAGCTGAAGGAGCTGATGTCGTGGGCGATGCGGAAACCTTCGCGCGTGGTCACGTCCACATAATTGCCTTCGAGCTCATGGCCGGGAGCGTAGCCCACCGAGTGCACCAGCACGTCCAGGCCGTCCCAGTGCTTGCCCAGGTCCTCGAAGAGCTTGTCGATCTCGGCATCGCTGACGACATCGCAGGGGAAGGTGAGGGTGGAGCCGAAGGTCTGCGCGAATTCCTCCACGCGGCCTTTCAGTTTTTCATTCTGGTAGGTGAAGGCCAGTTCGGCACCTTCGCGATGCATGGCCTGGGCGATGCCGTAGGCGATGGACAGCTTGCTGGCGACGCCGACGATGAGTACGCGCTTGCCGGTCATGAATCCCATGATGTTTACCTTCCTCTGCGGGGACCGTTTTCAGGACGGCCCGGGTGGATAGCCTGTAATGCCGCGCCAGTATAGGAAGAGCGGATGACAGTGGCGACAGCCGCCACCCGCCTTTTGCAACGCTTTATGTCGATGTTGATACCGGTGCCGGGGCCAGCCCGGCCGCCGCCAGCAGGCGCTGGGTATAGGGCTGGGCCGGCTGGGTGAAGAGCAAGCGGCTGTCCTGGCATTCGACCTGGCGGCCATTCTGCATCACCAGCACGCGGTGGCAGAGCGCCCGCACCACGCTGAGGTCATGGCTGATGAAGAGGCAGGAAAAGCCGAACTGGGCCTGCAGCTCGCGCAGCAGGTTGACCACCTGCTTCTGCACCGTGCGGTCCAGGGCCGAGGTGGGCTCGTCCAGCACGATGAGGCGCGGTTTCAGCACCAGGGCGCGGGCAATGGCGATGCGCTGGCGCTGGCCACCGGAAAATTCGTGGGGATAGTGCTGCAGGATGGCCTTGCCGTCGAGATGCACGGCATCCAGTGCGGCGATAACGGCGGTTTCGCGCGCCGCCGGCTCCATGCCTTGCACTTCCAGGCCTTCACCGACGATATCGCCTATGGTGAGGCGGGGGCTGAGGCTGCCGTAAGGATCCTGGAACACGATCTGCAGATTGCCGCGCAGCGGCCGCAGGGCCTTCTGGTTCAGCGTCATCAGGTCCTGCCCCAGGAAGACCACCTGGCCGCGGGCCGGCAGCAGGCGCAGGATGGCAAAGGCCAGCGTGGATTTGCCGGAGCCGGATTCGCCGACTATGCCCAGGGTTTCACCGGCGCGCAGTTCCAGGGAAATATCCTGCACGGCATTCAGCACATCGCGCGGTTTGCCGAAAAAGGATTTCTTCAGGGTGAACTGCACATTCAGGTTTTCCACCTTCAGCAGTTGCTCACCCGGTGTCGCCGGCAGCGCTGCGGGTTCGCCTTCCGGCGTCGCCGCCAGCAGATGCCGGGTATAGGGATGCTGTGCGGCACTGAACAGGGTTTCCGTCACCGCGCTCTCCACGGTTTCGCCGTCCTGCATCACCACCACCTTGTCGGCATAGCGGCGCACCAGCGTCAGGTCATGCGAGATCAGCAGCACGGCCAGGCCCAGCTTGGCCTGCAGCTCTTTCAGCAGGTCCAGGATCTGCGCCTGCAGGGTGACGTCGAGCGCGGTGGTGGGTTCGTCGGCGATCAGCAGTTCAGGATTGTTGGCCAGGGCCATGGCAATCATCACGCGCTGGCGCTGGCCGCCGGACAATTCGTGCGGGAAGGCGCCCAACCGCTTTTCCGGTTCGCGGATGCCGACCAGGTTGAGCAGCTCGAGGGTGCGCGCACGCGCCGCAGCCCGTCCCAGCCCCTGGT
>DASUXS010000114.1:0-4139 GCA_036377855.1 Moraxellaceae bacterium | reverse complement strand
GCAATTGTTCAATATTCACAAATAGTGTTTTCGTGAACAACTGATTTATTCATTGCGTGGCAACACTGAAGATGCAGTCCTTCCCCCTGTATTGGCAAGGACGCTCGTCACCTGGCGACCTTGCGCCATCCCTCAAGGAGCGTCGCCATGACCCTGCCCTCTCGCCTCTCCCCGCGGCTTTCGCGTCGCCGCCTCACCCTGGCCGCGGCCGTCACCGGCGCCATCGCCCTCGGCGGCGGCCTCACGGCTGTCGTGGTCCAGGCGGACGGCAACCCCGCTGCAGCCGCCACTGCTCCCGCCGTTGCCGTGGAGGTGGCCACCGTCACCAGCCAGGACATCGTCGACTGGCAGAGCTATTCTGGCCGCCTGCAGGCCGTGGACCAGGTGGAGATCCGTCCCCAGGTCTCGGGCCCCATCACCGCCGTGCATTTCAAGGATGGCAGCCTGGTACGCAAGGGCGACGTCCTCTTCACCCTAGATCCACGCCCCTATGCCGCCGCCGTCGAGCAGGCCCGCGCCGAACTCGCCGCGGCCGAAGCCCAGGCCACCTACGCCTCCGCCATGCTGGCGCGCAGCCAGCGCCTGGTGAATGACCACGCCATTTCCCGCCGCGATTTCGAAGAGCAGCAGCGCGCCGCCAGCGAAGGCAGCGCGCATGTGCTGGCCGCCAAGGCCGCCCTGCTCAGCGCGCAGATCAATCTCGGCTATACGCGTATCACGGCACCAGTGACCGGCCGTGTGTCGCGTGCTGAAGTGACGGTGGGCAATGTGGTGTCGCCCGCCACCGCGCAGGCGCTGACCACCGTCGTTTCCGTGGCGCAGATCTACGCCTCCTTCGAAGTGGATGAAGCCACCTTCCTGAAATACATCAATCCCGCGCGCAGCGGCCAGGGTGCGCAGGCACCTGTCTTCCTGGGCCTGGCCAATGAAGACGGTTATCCGCGCGCCGGCCGTGTCAGCTCCGTGGACAACCATATCGATGCCAGCTCCGGCACCATCCGCGTACGCGCCACCTTTGAAAACCGCGACGGCCTGCTGCTGCCCGGCCTCTATGCCCGCATACGCCTGGGTGGCAACGCGCCGCATGCCGCCGTGCTGATTGATGAAAAAGCCATAGGCACCGACCAGGACAAGCGCTTCGTGCTGGTGGTGGATGACAAGAACCGCACCGCCTACCGCGAAGTGAAGCTGGGTTCCGTGCATGACGGCCTGCGCGTGATTGAAAGCGGCCTCAAGGCCGGCGAGCGCATTGTCGTCAATGGTCTGCAACGAGTACGCCCCGGTGACGCCGTGACACCGGAAGCCGCTGCCGCACCTCGCCAGGTTGCCGCCCACTGAGCCCCATGCCATGAATATTTCAAAGTTCTTCATTGATCGCCCAATCTTTGCGGGCGTGCTGTCGGTACTCATCCTGCTGGCCGGCCTGCTGGCGGTGTTCCAGCTTCCCATTTCGGAATATCCGGAAGTGGTGCCGCCTTCGGTGGTGGTGCGCGCGCAATATCCGGGCGCCAACCCGAAAGTGATTGCCGAGACCGTGGCCTCGCCGCTGGAGGAATCCATCAACGGTGTCGAGGACATGCTGTACATGCAGTCCCAGGCCAACAGCGACGGCAACCTCACCGTGACGGTGAATTTCAAGCTGGGCGTGGATCCGGACAAGGCGCAGCAGATGGTGCAGAACCGCGTGGCCCAGGCCCTGCCGCGCCTGCCCGCGGATGTGCAGCGCCTCGGCGTCACCACCATCAAGAGTTCGCCGACGCTGACCATGGTGGTGCACCTGATCTCGCCGGACAACCGCTATGACATGACCTATCTGCGCAACTACGCCGTGCTGAACGTGAAGGACCGCCTGGCCCGCCTCAACGGCGTGGGCGAAGTCGGCCTCTTCGGTTCCGGCAACTACGCCATGCGTGTCTGGCTGGACCCGAACAAGGTGGCCGAACGCGGCCTGACCGCGGCGGAAGTGGTGAATGCCATACGCGAGCAGAATGTACAGGTGGCCGCCGGTGTCATAGGCGCCTCGCCCAGCACGCCGGATGTACCGCTGCAGCTGTCCGTGAATGCCCAGGGCCGCCTGGCCAATGAAGCGGAATTTGCCGACATCGTCCTCAAGACCTCGCGCGACGGTGCGGTGACACGACTGGGCGATGTTGCCCGTATCGAGCTTGCCGCTTCCGAATACGGCCTGCGCTCGCTTCTGGACAACAAACCCGCCGTGGCCATTCCGATTTTCCAGGCACCGGGCGCCAATGCCCTGGAAGTGTCCTCGCAGGTGCGCGCCACCATGCAGGAACTGGCCAGGGACTTTCCGTCCTCGGTGAGCTACAGCATCGTCTACGACCCCACCCAGTTCGTGCGCGCCAGCATCAAGGCCGTTATCACCACGCTGCTGGAAGCCATCGCCCTGGTGGTGCTGGTGGTGATCCTTTTCCTGCAGACCTGGCGCGCTTCCATCATTCCGCTGCTGGCCGTGCCGGTTTCCATCATCGGTACCTTTGCGCTGATGCTGGGCTTTGGCTATTCCATCAATGCGCTGTCCTTGTTCGGCATGGTGCTGGCGATTGGCATCGTGGTGGATGACGCCATCGTGGTGGTGGAAAACGTGGAGCGCAATATCGCCGCCGGCCTGTCACCGCGTGAAGCCACCTACCGCGCCATGCGCGAAGTCAGCGGCCCCATCATCGCGATTGCGCTGACCCTGGTCGCCGTGTTCGTGCCGCTGGCCTTCATGACCGGCCTTTCCGGCCAGTTCTACAAGCAGTTCGCCATGACCATCGCGATTTCCACGGTGATCTCGGCCTTCAATTCATTGACTCTGTCTCCCGCACTGGCCGCCCTGCTGCTCAAGGGCCATGACGCCACGCCGGATACGCTGACGCGCTGGATGAATGCCGTGTTCGGCCGCTTCTTTGCCGCCTTCAACCGTTTCTTCAGCCGTGCCTCCAACAATTACGGCCGCGGCGTCAAAGGCGTGATTGCGCACAAGGGCTCGGCCATGGGCGTGTATGCCGTGCTTATCGGTCTCTCCGTGCTGCTGTCCTATGTCGTGCCCGGCGGTTTCGTGCCGGCACAGGACAAGCAATACCTGATCGGTTTCACGCAGCTGCCCAATGGCGCTTCGCTGGATCGTACCGAAGCGGTGATACGGCGCATGGGTGACATCGCGCTCAAGCAACCCGGCGTGGAAAGTGCCGTCGCCTTCCCCGGCCTGTCCATCAACGGCTTCACCAACAGCTCCAGTGCCGGCATTGTGTTCGTGACGCTGAAACCGTTTGCAGAGCGCAAGGGCGAGGCCTTGTCGGCCAATGCCATTGCCGGTGCGCTGAACCAGCAGTTCGGTGGCATCAAGGACGCCTTCATCGCCATCTTCCCGCCGCCGCCGGTGATGGGCCTGGGCACCATGGGCGGTTTCAAGATGCAGATCGAGGACAAGGGCGCACTGGGCTATGACGAGCTCAACAAGGCCACCAATGCCTTCATCGCCGAAGCTGCCAAGACACCGGAACTGGGCCCGCTGTTCTCCAGCTACCAGATCAATGTGCCACAGCTCGATGTGCAGCTGGACCGTGTGAAAGCCAAGCAGCTGGGCGTGCCGGTGACGGATGTCTTCGACACCATGCAGATCTACCTGGGCTCGCTGTATGTGAACGACTTCAACCGTTTTGGCCGCGTCTACCAGGTGCGGGCCCAGGCCGATGCACCCTTCCGTGCGCATGCCGGTGACATCCTGCAGCTCAAGACCCGCAATGCCGCCGGTGAAATGGTGCCGCTGTCGTCGCTGGTCACGGTGAAGGACACCTATGGCCCGGAAATGGTGGTGCGCTACAACGGCTATACCGCGGCCGACATCAATGGCGGTCCGGCCCCCGGCTTTTCTTCCAGCCAGGCCGAAGCCGCCGCAGAGCGTGTGGCCGCCGCAACGCTGCCGCGTGGCATCAGCTTTGAATGGACGGACCTGACCTACCAGAAAATCCTGGCAGGCAATGCCGGCATCTGGGTCTTCCCCATCAGCGTGCTGCTGGTCTTCCTGGTGCTGGCCGCGCAGTACGAAAGCCTGACGCTGCCGCTGGCCGTCATCCTTATCGTGCCCATGGGCCTGCTGGCCGCGCTCACCGGTGTCTGGCTGACGGGAGGTGACA
>DASUXS010000113.1:0-2666 GCA_036377855.1 Moraxellaceae bacterium | reverse complement strand
ACGTTCGGGGTCGGCACGCGGATGGAGTTGCCGGTGAGCTTGCCCTGCAGCTGCGGCAGCGCCTTGGCCACGGCCTTGGCGGCGCCGGTCTCGGTGATGACCATGTTGAGCACGGCGGAACGGCCGCGGCGGTCAGCCTTGTGGTAGTTGTCGATCAGGTTCTGGTCGTTGGTGAAGCTGTGCACGGTTTCCACATGGCCGGAAACAATGCCGAACTTCTCGTCCAGCACCTTCAGCGTCGGGGTGATGGCATTGGTGGTGCAGGAAGCGGCCGACAGGATCTTGTCGTCAGCCGTGATGTCCTTGCTGTTCACGCCGTAAACGATGTTCTTGATATTGCCCTTGGCCGGCGCGGTCAGCAGCACACGGGCAACGCCCTTGCTGGCCAGGTGGCGGCCCAGGCCTTCTTCGTCCTTCAGCTTGCCGGTGTTGTCGATCAGGATGGCGTCCTTGATGCCATAGGCAGTGTAGTCCACCTCTTCCGGCTTGCTGGCGTAGATCACCTTGATGAAGTTGCCGTTGGCGATGATGGCTTCGTTCTCTTCATCGACAGCGATGGTGCCTTCGAAAGGACCGTGCACGGAATCGCGGCGCAGCAGGGAGGCGCGCTTCTGCAGGTCGCCTTCCTGGGTCTTGCGCACGACGATGGCGCGCAGGCGCAGGCCGTCGCCACCACCCGCGTCTTCGATGATGAGACGGGCCAGCATGCGGCCGATGCGGCCGAAACCGAACAGCACCACATCGGTGGGCTGGCGCTGGATCTGCTGGCCCACGGCCGGAGCCACGGTCTTCTTCAGCAGCTCGACAGCGTCGACGCCCTTTTCCTTGGCTTCGATGGCCAGCTTGCCCAGGTCCACCAGTACATTGCTGACGTTGAGCTCGGTCAGGGCCTGCAGCAGCGGCCAGGTGTCCACCACGGACAGGTCGCCGGCGATCATGCGCACGCGGCGGTGGTGCTTGAGGATCTGGATGACGGAGCGGTTGACCAGGCTGCGGCCGAAGACGGCGACGATCACATTCTTTTCGCGGTAGAGCTTGCCGATGATGGGGATCATGTTCTCGGCAATGGCTTCGCGGTTCTTCCAGCGACCGAAGTGGTCTTCTTGCAGGCTCTTGATGGTCTCGACGCTCACGGCGGGGTTTCCTCGTCAGACGGGGTGGAGCAGCGCTCGTGCATCCCTGGAGCCGGATGCGCGGACAGCCGCGGTGGTAAAGAGGGCGCAAATTCTAGCCGTTTTCCCCCGGCTTGTCAGGGTTGGCCGGGGCGTGGCTTTGTGCTTGGAAAGGATACTTGGGGAGCATGGCGGACAGGCCTTGAGAGCCATGCCCGGCGTCCGCATCTATGCTGTCTGCCAAGCCGCCCCAAACGAGGAAGCGCCATGTACTACAGCCTGAACGCCCCCAGCCTGATGACCCTGGAACCGCCCCCGCCGCCCGCCAGCTGGTGATCCTGCTGCATGGCGTGGGCTCGCATCCCGGCTCCCTGCTGGGCATGGCCGAGGCCTTCCGCAACCAGTGGCCCGGCGCCGCCATCGCCCTGCCCGCCGGCCTGCAGCCCTTCGACGGTGGTGGCTATAACCACTACCAGTGGTTTTCCATCAGCGGCGTGACCGAGGCCAACCGGCCCGAGCGCGTGGCCGCCGAGCTGCCCAGCTTCATAGAAATGGTGAAAGGCATACAGGAAACCACCGGCGTCCCGCCCGTGGACACGGTCATGGCCGGCTTCTCGCAGGGCGCCATCATGGCCCTGGAGGCCGTCGCCGCCCGCGACGGCCTGGCCGGCCGAGTCATGGCCTTTTCCGGCCGCTATGCCCGCCTTCCCCAGGCCGCGCCCAAGGACAGCAGCGTCAGCTTCTACCACGGCGACCAGGACGAAGTGATTCCCCTGAAACATGCCCAGGAGGCTTTCGACCATCTGCAGGAACTGGGCGGCGACGTCACCCTGGATATCGCCCACGGCATAGGCCATGAAGCGCATCCCGCGCTGATCGCCCAGGCGGTGGAAAGACTGCGGGGACAAATCCCGGCACGGCTGTGGCGCAGGGCGCTGACGGGGATGTGAGGGGAAGCAAAAGCTTGAAAACACGGCGCCGCCGGCAAGCGATGGCGGCTATACCCACCGCAGGCAGCCCCACCCCCAGCTGTCGCCCCGACGAAAGCCGGGGCCCAGCGTCTTTAGCCGCGCAGGCAAGATCACTGCCGCACCGTTGTAGCTAACGATGCTGCCCCCCCTACTTCTGATACTTCGCCTTCCACTCGTCATAAGGCATCCCGTAAACAATCTCCCTCGCTTCCGGGTCCGACAAGGCAATCCCCTTCTCCTCCGCCGCCGCCCGATACCACTTCGACAGGCAGTTACGGCAAAACCCCGCCAGGTTCATCAGGTCGATGTTCTGCACCTCGGTATGCTCCCGCAGATGCTGCACCAGGCGGCGGAAAGCTGCGGCCTCGAGTTCAGTGCGTTGTTGTTCAGTCAGGTCGGTCATGGCAGGTATTCCGTAGGAGCGGCTTCAGCCGCGAACAGGCCGGGAATTAAGGCACAGGCCCTTTACAGGCAGCAAGGTCGCCCAATATGGCTTTGCGGAAATTACTTAATCCCGTGCCTGGCGCTGGACAAGAAAGAACCCCCATCCTCTAATCAGCAGTAACCAGACGCCATGTAGAAA
>DASUXS010000112.1:0-3282 GCA_036377855.1 Moraxellaceae bacterium | reverse complement strand
TGTTCTATCGCATGGGCGACTTCTACGAGCTGTTTTTCGACGATGCCGTGAAGGCAGCCCGCCTGCTGGACATCACGCTGACCGCGCGCGGCAAATCCGGTGGCAAGCCCATCGCCATGGCGGGTGTGCCCTTCCATGCGGCGGAATCCTATGTCGGCAAACTCACACGCCTGGGTGAGTCGGTGGTGATCTGCGAGCAGATAGGCGACCCCGCCACCAGCAAGGGACCGGTGGAGCGCGCCGTGGCGCGTATCGTCACGCCGGGCACGGTCAGTGACGAAGCCTTTCTCGACGAACGCCAGGACACCCTGCTCTGTGCCGTGCACCAGCAGGGCGAAACCCTGGGCATTGCCGCCCTCGATATTTCCAGCGGTCGTTTCAGCCTGCAGGAAGTGGACAGCACCACCACCCTGGCGGCCGAGCTGGCACGCCTGAATCCCGCCGAACTGCTGGTCGCCGAGGACAGCCCGCTGCTGGACCTGCTCAGCGATCGTCGCGGCATCCGCAAACTCATGGCCTGGGAATTCGACTGCGAGGCCGCCGAACGCGCGCTCTGCCAGCAATTCCAGGTGAAAGACCTGCAAGGCTTTGGCTGCGCCGGACTGCCGGCCGGTATTTCCGCTGCTGGCGCGCTGCTGGGTTATGCCAAGGAAACCCAGCGCACCGCCCTGCCCCATCTGCGCGGCCTGCGCGTGGAAAGCATGGAGCATGTGCTGCAGCTGGATCCGGCCACGCGCCGCAATCTCGAGCTCACGCAGAACCTCAATGGCGAATTCGAACACAGCCTGGCCTGGGTACTGGACAACTGCGCCAGCGCCATGGGCAGCCGCATGCTGCGGCGCTGGCTGCATCGTCCCCTGCGTGACGTGGCCGTGCTGCGTGCACGCCAGGAAGCCGTCGCCGAACTCAAGACCAATTACCGTTTCGAGCCGCTGCGGGAAATCCTGCGCGATGTCGGTGATGTCGAACGTATCCTGGCTCGTGTGGCCCTGAAGTCCGCGCGTCCCCGCGACCTGTCCCGCCTGCGTGACACCCTGGCCCTGCTGCCACAGCTGCAGGCCGACCTGCGCGGTTTCTCCGGCGCCCATCTCGGCCTACTGGCGCGCCAGATCAGCGAATATCCGGAGATGAGCGAGCTGCTCACCCGCGCCATCATTGAAGTGCCGCCGGTGGTCATGCGTGAAGGCGGCGTGATCGCCGAAGGCTACGATGCCGAACTGGACGAGCTGCGCGCCATCAGCAGCAATGCCGGCGACTATCTGCTGCAGTTGGAACAGCGCGAGCGCGAAACCACCGGCATCAGCACCTTGAAGGTGGGCTACAACCGCGTCAGCGGCTACTACATCGAACTTACGCGTGCACAGGCGGAAAATGCCCCGGCGCATTTCATACGCCGGCAGACACTGAAAAATGCCGAGCGCTTCATCACGCCGGAACTGAAAGTCTTCGAAGACAAGGCGCTGTCCGCCTCTTCACGTGCACTGGCCCGTGAAAAAGCCCTTTATGATGAACTGCTGGAGCGCCTGATCACCGATATCGCCGCGCTGCAGCAGACCGGCGAAAGCCTGGCCGAGCTGGACGTGCTGGCCGACTTCGCCGAACGCGCCAGCAGCCTCAACCTGTCTTGTCCGGAACTGGTAGACGCACCCGGCATCGATATCGAGGCGGGCCGCCATCCGGTGGTGGAAAAAGTGCTGGATGCGCCTTTCACGCCCAATTCGGTGAAGCTCAGTCCCGAGCGCCGCATGCTGGTCATCACCGGTCCGAATATGGGCGGTAAATCGACTTTCATGCGCCAGACCGCGCTCATCGTGCTGCTGGCCCATGTCGGCAGCTTCGTGCCCGCTACCAGCGCACGCATAGGCCCCACCGACCGCATCTTCACGCGCATAGGCTCCAGCGACGACCTCGCCGGCGGCCGCTCCACCTTCATGGTGGAAATGACGGAAACTGCCAACATCCTGCACAACGCCACGCCGCAAAGCCTGGTGCTGATGGACGAAGTCGGCCGCGGCACCAGCACCTTCGACGGTCTTTCACTGGCCTGGGCGGCGGCGGACTACCTGGCCCGCGAAATCCGCGCGCTGACGCTGTTCGCCACGCATTATTTCGAGCTCACCACCCTGCCCGAACAGGACGAAGGCGTGGTGAACGTGCACCTGGCCGCCGCCGAACACGGCGAGCGCATCCTCTTCCTGCACAGCGTCAAAGAGGGCCCGGCCAGCCAGAGCTACGGCCTGCAGGTGGCCCAGCTGGCCGGCATCCCGGCCGCCGTCATCGCCAATGCCCGCCACAAGCTGGCGCAGCTGGAAAACCAGGAAGTGCGTACGCAGCTGGCCAGCCAGCCCGCCAGCGCTCCGCAGCAGAACGACCTGTTCGCCAGCGGCCCGTCCCGGGTGGAGCGCAAGCTGGGGGACATCAACCCCGACGAGCTCACCCCGCGCGAAGCCCTGGACCTGCTCTATGCCCTTAAAAAACTGATGTAAATCAGCAGGATTATCGATAAAGGCCGGGCCTGGCGCGGATTGCCAGTCAGGGGGTCAGGCAGTAGACTAGCCGCCGCTTTCAGCGCCCCCACATTCGTTCAGCCCCCGAGGTAAGGTCAGCATGACGTTCGTAGTCACCGAGAACTGTATCAAGTGCAAGTACCAGGACTGCGTTGAAGTCTGCCCGGTGGACTGTTTCTACGAAGGCCCCAACTTCCTGGTGATCCATCCGGACGAGTGCATAGACTGCGCCCTCTGCGAACCGGAATGCCCGGCCAACGCCATCTTCTCCGAAGACGAAGTGCCGGCCGACCAGAAGGAATTCCTCAAGATCAACGCCGACCTGGCGGAAGTCTGGCCCAACATCACCGAGAAAGGTGCCGAGCCGGCCGATGCCAAGGAATGGGATGGCAAGCCCGGCAAGATCGCCCTGCTGGAGCGCTAAGCGCCCTGCCGGCAGCGGCAATCCAGAAAACAAAAAAGGCAGCCGGATGGCTGCCTTTTTCATTGGCGGTCTGCTGTCCTTGCAGAATCGCGCCCAATAAAAAGGGGCGGATAACCGCCCCTCGCAGAATCACAAGCTCCCTGCCCGATGATTCCCTACCTCCATGTGCCCTATCCTTTGGCAAGCCGTCCTGGCCAGTATCCTTTTCCCGTCGCTCCCTGCGACAAGGTGAATACTAGCCAAGCCCGCTCCGCGCTCAAGGCCCCGGAAAAGCCCCCGGCGGCCTGCTCCAGATCATTGCCCGACACCCCCCATTAAAAATCATAGACTTAGAATGGTTTGGCGATATGG
>DASUXS010000111.1:0-8480 GCA_036377855.1 Moraxellaceae bacterium | reverse complement strand
CTACCGAAACGACCGCCCACTCCCTGGCCAACACCTCATCCCCAAGGCATAGAAGAATCTCCCTCAAGTCAAAGGCGAGATAACCCCCAGGATGCATGTCGTGAATTTCAACACCATTCATTAATGACTGGACTCTTTTGGATGGCAGCCCTTCAAGCACACCGCCCCGCCTCGGTGCGGCCACGCATTCCAGAGGTGGGTCTCATGTCTGCCATTCAATCCAGTCAGGCCGCAATCCATCATTAGCGAAGAAGTAAGCCACTGCCTTGTAGCACTGCTCGACCTCGATACACCACGAGACCGGGCACTCATCAAGCCGTCCTCCTGCAAGCCTGAACACCACAGCACCTCGCTGGCCGCCATCCCCAAAAGAGTGGCAGCCGGCATCACCGTCAGTACCTCGATATAGCAGCCATGCCCGATCGTCATTGCGCAGCATGCGCAGAGAGGCCCCGGATGCAGTTGAGCAGGAAAGCTCGAATTGGCTGACCTCATCGAATGCATCCAGGGAAAGGCCCATATCCTCCACAGACCGGATGATTCCGTGCCTGCCGTTAAAGCATATTCTCATCACCTGCTGCTTCTTGCCTGATCACAGCGAACAATCAAATCTTCGGCAATCCCATTCTTCCGGAAGGGATTCAGACTGAACTTCGTGCCAGGGAAAAAAGCCAGGAGTCCAAACCAGGCGACAGGAAAAATCCGTTTCATCACAACCATCGAACTTGAAGATATGACCTTCATCCCACTCCCCCCTTGAAATCAAAAACCCTCATCAGCACAGGGCTTCAAAACTCCATACCACAGATCAGGACTCCCGAGCATCTGCGATCCTCTGCAAAGAAGGTGATCATCCAGGTGTAGTCCTCCGCCCGAGGGGGAAGCCATTTGTCAAACGAGTCCCTGAGCCCTGATCCGATCGCCTTGATGCGGTCATCCAGTCCATGCGGCCACCCTGTGGACAGAAAAGAAGATCGTCTCCGCAGCGTCGTGAAACTCACAGTGGAAAGTGTGACCCGGCCCGGCAAGCTGCTTCAGCATTTCAATGGCTCGCTCCGCATCGACCTCCCTGAGCTTGACCGCCCTGTCACCCTCCAATACCTCACCAGTAGAAATCATGGCCCCCGCTGCAGGCTATGTTCACCACGATGCCTGGCAACCACAAGACCAGCTCTCCATCCCCGCAACCGCCCTCCCCTCCACAGCGGGGTTGCAGCCTTACTGTCCTCGCGTACTGTAGACCTCCAATCCCCTGACGATAGTGGCCATGCCGGCTTCCTTTTCCCTCTTCAACCACCGCCGCTATGACAGCCGCACCCAGCAGTCGCTGTTGCTGCTGGGTGTGACCAGCCTCAAGCCCTGGCTGTCGCCCTTGCTGGCCGTGCTGCTGGTGATTTCCTGCGCAACGCCGGCGCAATACCCCTTGGCGGCGGCCTGGCTGACGCTGTCCGTGGTCGCGGCGGGGCTGGGCATCTGGTATTGCCGGCATTGGCGGGCGCGCCTGGAGGCCGGTGCGTTGTCGGCACCGGAGCTGAAACGGGCGGAGCTCTGGGGGACGGCCTATGGCCTGGTGGTGGCGGTGTGCTGGGGCAACAGCAGCCGTTTCATGGACCCGGACCAGGCCTCCAACCTGATGATAGCCATGATCTATTTCGGGGTCTGCGCGGGGGCAGCGTCGATTTCTGTGCTGGGCATGGCGCATATGACTGCGGCCGCGGTGCTGGCCTTCCTGCTCTTCATCCAGCCTCTCGACGAAATCTTTCCGCATAACTGGATGTGGTTCTCGCTGATGGTGGCGCTCTACCACATGGTCATCCTGATGAGCTGCTGGCAGCGCCAGCAGATCGTGGCCAGCAATCTGCTGCTGGCCCAGGAGCAGGAGGGCCTGATCGCGGCACAGCGCCGCGAGACCACGCGCGCCAACCGCGCCAACCAGGACAAGTCCGCTTTTCTCGCCGCCGCCAGCCACGACCTGCGCCAGCCCGTGCACGCCATCATGCTGCTGGGCCATGCCCTGCAGATGAAAACCAGGGGTGGTGAAGAGCGCCAGCTGGTGGAGCAGATACTGAGCGCGGGCAAGGCGCTGTCGGACCAGTTCAACAGCCTGATGGAATTGTCACGCCTGGAAAGCGGCAGCTACGCGCTCAACCGGCAATCGCTGGCACTGACGGAATTCCTGCACCGTAAACAGCAGGCGCAGCAGGAAGTGGCGGCCAGCCGCGGCATCGCGCTGCGTTTCAAACTGGACTGGCGCCTGCGCGAAGCGGTGCTGCACAGCGACATCAGCCTGCTCAATCGCGTGCTGGACAACCTGCTGGACAATGCCCTGAAATTTTCGCCGGCCGGCTCCACCTTGCTGTTGCGCGTGCAGCTGCGCCAGGGCCGTCTGCGCTTTGCCGTGCAGGACCAGGGACCGGGCATTCCGGAGGCGGAGCAGGACAATGTCTTCCTGCCACATGTGCAGCTGGACAATCCCACGCGTGAACGCGCCCGCGGCATAGGCCTGGGACTGAGCATCGTGAAGGAAGCGGCGCAGCTACTGCAGGCAGATTTGCAGCTGCGTTCAGTGCCGGGGCGCGGCAGCTGCTTCCTGCTGACGCTGCCGGCCGATGCGCTGCTCTTGCAGCCGGCTGCCGTCATCACACCTAAACCCTTGCCGCTGCGCCATGCCGATGCCGCCGGCAGCCTGCGTGGCAAACAGCTGCTGATCGTGGAAGACGATCCCATGGTGGCTACGGCACTGCGCACCTGGGCGGAATCCTGGGGCATGCAGGTACGGCATCATGCCGAACCGCAGGAAGTGCCTGCGCTGCTGGCGGCTGACCTGGTGATCTGCGATATCCGCCTGCCCGGCGAACACGACGGCATACACTGGCTGAGCCAGTGGCTGGCGGACTGGCCGGATGCCGGCGGCGTGCTGGTGTCGGGCGAGGCCGGTGAAGCGGTGCAGGAAAGGGCGGAACAGGAAGGCCTGTTGCTGCTGTCCAAGCCCGTGGACCCCGACCTGCTGCTGCAAACCCTGTTAAGCCTGAAGCGCTAAGAGAATGAAAACCAAGATGCGGCTGCTGATCATCGACGACCATCCCATGACCTGCGCCGGGCTGAAAAGCCTGTTGCAGGGGCATTTCCCCGAAGCCGTCGTGGAAACGCTGCATGCCTTCGATGCCAGTGTCACCAACACCTCAAACAGTGAGGCCGGCTGGGATTATCTCTTCCTGGACATGCACCTGCCCGGCCAGCCTTTTCCGGAATTGCTGGCGGCACTCGCATCACAACTGTCGCGCGTGATCCTGATCTCGGCCTATCCCGAACCGGCCTCCGTGGCCATGGCCAGGCAGCGCGGCGTGCGCGGCCTGCTGCCCAAGAACATCGACATCGGGCACATCATCAACGGCTTCCAGCGCATACGCGCCGGTGAAAGCGTTTTCCTGGACGGCAACGGCATGGCCTGGCCGCAGGACAGCGGCCCCAGCCTCACCGGGCGCCAGAATGACATCCTGGAAGCGCTGCTGGCGGGACTGTCCAACAAGCAGATCGCGCGGCGCTGCAATATCAGCGAATACACGGTGAAAGAACATGTCACCGCCATCCTCGCCGCCTATGGCGTGCGCAACCGCCTCGAACTCCTGCTGCAGCACCGTCCGCCGGTGGCCTGACAAAATGCGTCGCTCACACGGCATAACCCCACGTCGGTGGGGTAGTCGCCCCTTCGCGTATTTCCATAATCGGATATGAATTGCCGGCAATGCGGCCGGCATCAATCCAGGACGGGATGCGCCATGAAGTATGCCAAGACATTAAATCGCGCCACTGCAGGCGCTCTCTTCGCCAGCAGCCTTTTGCTCACTGCCTGTGGCAGCGACAGCGGCAACAGCAACACCAGCAGCGGTGGCAGCACGCCGGCCAGCACCTCCAGCACCGTCAGCGGTGTTGCCGCCACCGGCGCTCCCCTCTCCGGTGGCAGCATCGTGCTGCATTGCCAGAACAGCTGGAATGAAGGCACCACCGCCGACGACAACGGCCGCTGGAGCATTGCCGTGCCCAGCGCCAACCTGCCCTGCGCCGTGAAAGCCACGCCCGCCGGCGGCGGCCAGAGCCTGTATTCCTTCACGCTGGGTTCGGGCGGCAGCGTCACCACCAATGTCACGCCGCTCACCAGCCTGGCGCTGGCCAAGACCGGCATCACGCCTAACGACGCCTGGTTCAATGCGCTCAACGACGGCGGCCGCCAGGCGCTGGCCACCAGCATCGCCAGCGCCATCACCGCGCTGCAAACCGCGCTGGACAATGCCGGCTATACACTGCCCTCCGGCTTCAATCCTTTCGATGTGACCTTCACGGCCAGCGCCGGCAATGCCTATGACGACCTGCTGGAGGCCATCAAGGCGGCGCTGGAAGATGCCAGCACCGACCTGCCCACGTTGCTGGCCACTATCGCCTCCGGCGGCAACCTTCCTGATGCGCCTGAAGAGGAAACCGAAGAGCCGGCAGCAACCTGCAGCAGTGGCAACAACAAGCTGGTGTTCACCAGCGCTCCCGCCAGCTTCTGCGGCTTCACGCGTGAAGCCTCCTCCAACACCATAGAAAACTATTACCAGTTCACGTCCACGGCCGGCAGCCACGGCACCACCTATGTCAAGTTCAACCTGACGTCCGATGGCAGTGCCGTGCAAAGCGTGATGATTGAAAACAATGACTATGCCTTCTCCTGCGGCATAGGTTCCGGCTCCGCCTGCAGCGGTGCCAGCTTCAGCGATGTCAGCGGCGGCCGCCAGTTCACCCTCAGCAATACCACGCTGGCCGTGATGTTCGGCGGCACGCAGCCGCTGGTGGTGAACGGCAACCTCATCAATCCCACGGGCAGCAGCGGCGGCACGGGTGGCAGCGACACCATCAGCACGCCCACGCTCAGTGCCGGCGAATACGGCGTGCGCTTTGCCAGCAATGGCGTGATCAATACCACGCCGGAAGGTGGCGTGGAGCGCTTCTGGTCCGATCATGGCGGCATCACCGTGGGCAGCGGCGACAGCGCCGGCCTGCTGTCGGAAAGCTATCTCGTCATCAGCTCGCCCTTCAGCTCCTTCGGCCTGCGCAACCTGCCCAACACCCCCGGCACCTATGACTGCGGCTACAGCCTCGGCAACAGCAATCCGCGCAATATCGAACTGGCCTATGGTGCCGGTCTGGGCTACAGCAGCGTTGGAACCAAGGGCGTGAGCGGCTTCAGCTGCAGCATCACCATCACCAGCGTCGGCAGCACCAGCGGCAGCAATTACAACGGCGCGCTGGAAGGCAACTTCAAGGCCCGCCTGTTCAAGACTGGCGCCCCGGTGTCACTGGCCACCAGCATCGTGGTCAGCGGCAGCTTCCGCCTGGGCAACTGAGTCGTGGCGCGCCGTTCGTGGGAGGGCGGGGCGCCTTTTTATTTCAATGGCAGAGGCAAGCAGGAACAGGGGAGAAGGCAAGAAGGACGACATCGCAGGCTTTGCCACCGACACCTGCTCGTTTCCCAACTGTCGCCCCGGCGAAGGCCGGGGCCCAGCGTCTTTGACGGCAGTGGCAAGGAAACCGCCCTTCGACAGGCTCAGGGCGAACGGTGCTCACAACAGTCCGCTTCTCAAATCCATAAACCGGCCCCGCGCCGGTTTTTTTATGCCGCCCGACTGCGTACCATGCCGGCATGAACCTGATCGTAAAATCCCTAGGCAGCGTCGACTACCTCCCCACCTGGGAGGCGATGAAAGCCTTTACCGAAAGCCGCGGCCCCGATACGCCGGATGAGATCTGGCTGCTGCAGCATCCTCCCGTCTTCACCCTGGGCCAGGCCGGCAAGCCCGAGCACCTGCTGGCGCCGGGCGACATCCCGGTGGTGAAAAGCGACCGTGGCGGCCAAGTGACCTACCATGGCCCCGGCCAGCTCACCGGCTACTGCCTCTTCGACCTGAAACGTCTCGGGCTGGGTCCGCGTGCCTTTGTCGAGCTCATCGAAGACACCCTAGTGGATGTGCTGGTGGAAATGGGCATTCCCGCCCTGGCTGACCGTGAGGCGCATGGCGTCTATATCGGCCAGCGCAAGATCGCCTCGCTGGGCCTGCGCATCCGTCGCGGCTGCAGCTACCACGGTTTTGCGCTGAACGTGGACATGGACCTGGAACCCTTCCAGCGCATCAATCCCTGCGGCCATGCCGGCTTGCAGATGACGCAGCTGCATGATTTCCTGCGCGAGGACACGCCGCCGCTGGACGCGCTGGGCCAGACCATCGCTGAAGCCCTGGCCAGCCGCCTGGACTCTCCCGGGAACGACGACGAAGACTGAACCGGCACGCGTCAGTCCTTGATGCAGGAAGCCCGTATGCCCTACCGCCTTGCTGCCAACACCGTGATGTTGCTGCATTACGCCTTCATTGTTTTCGCGCTTTTCGGCGGCTTCCTGCTGTGGTGGTGGCCGGAGGTGATGTGGCTGCATCTCCCGGTGCTGGCCTGGGCCGTGGGCATTGCCGGCATAGGCTGGACCTGCCCGCTGACGCCGCTGGAAAACCGCCTGCGCGCCGCCGGTGGCGGTGACACCTATGAAGGCGGCTTCATCGAACACTACATCACCGCCCGCCTCTATCCCGAGGGCCTGCCGCGCAGCGTGCTCATGATGCTGGGCGGCCTGGTGCTGGCGCTCTCCCTGCTGGCCTATGGCATGTGGTTTTTCACGACCCGCACGATTTAAGGAAGCGCTTCATGTCACGTCCCTCTTCCATGCTGCGCCTGCGTCCCGAGCATGGCCACAACAAGGTCACCTTCATCGAGCTGTTCTTCGACCTGATCTTTGTGTTCGCCATCACCCAGCTTTCGCATCTGCTGCTGCATCATTTCAGCCTGCATGGCGCGCTGGAAACGCTGATGCTGCTGCTCGCGGTGTGGTGGGTGTGGATCTTCACATCCTGGGTGACCAACTGGCTGGACCCGGAAGCACTGCCGGTGCGTGTCTTCCTGCTGGTGCTTATGCTGGCGGGACTGCTGCTGTCATCGTCGATTCCGCAGGCCTTCGGGGAGCGCGGGCTGGTGTTCGCCTGCGCCTATGTCTTCATGCAGGTGGGGCGCTCGCTGTTCTCGCTCTGGGCCTTCCGCAAACACCAGCACCAGGTGCAGATCCAGAACTTCCTGCGCATCCTCGCCTGGCTGGGCACGGCGGGGATTTTCTGGATCGCCGGCGGCCTGCAGTCCGGTGAAGCGCGGCTGCTGTGCTGGGTGGTCGCACTGGCCATCGAATACGTCTCGCCTTCCCTGGGTTTCTGGACGCCGGGCCTGGGCCGCTCCAGCACCAGCGACTGGAATGTTGAAGGCGCGCATCTGTCGGAGCGCTGCGCGTTGTTCATCATCATCGCGCTGGGTGAGTCGGTGCTGGTCACCGGCGCCACCTTCAGCGAACTGCACTGGAACAGCGTCACCGCCGCCGCCTTCATCGTGTCCTTTGTCGGCAGCGTGGCCATGTGGTGGCTGTATTTCGATGTCGGCGCCGAGCTGGGCTCGCAGCGTATGGCGCATACCGAGGACACCGGCCGCATGGCGCGACTGGCCTATACCTATCTGCACCTGCCCATCGTTGGCGGCATCATCGTGTCCGCTGTCGCCGACGAATTCGTGCTGGGCCATCCGCTGGGCCACGGCGAGTTGAAATTCACCCTGGCCATCATAGGCGGCGCGGCGCTCTACCTGGCCGGCATCACGGTTTTCAAATGGGCGGTGATCGGCCGTTTCCCGGTTTCCCATCTGGTCGCACTGGTGGTACTCGGCCTGCTGGCCATTCCCGCGGGCACGCTGCCACCGCTGTGGCTGAGCCTGGCCACCACGGTGGTGATGGTGTCGCTGGCCACTTGGGAACGTTACAACGCCTGGCGCTGCCTGCCGGCAGATGCCCACTGATTGCCCAACCCTGAAGGAATCGCCATGCGCAAACTTGTTTTCCTCGCCACGCTGCTAGCCACCAGCACCGCTCTGGCCGCTCCTTCCGGTCCGGATTTCAGCGGCACTTACGACTGCAAAGGACTGGATGCGCATGAAGGCGCCTATACCGGCGTGGTCACGCTACAACGTGTGCCTGAGCAGAGTGCCAAAGGTCATGATGCCTACACCTTTACGCTGGAAGTCCCAGGCTTCGGCAAATATCCCGGGCATGCTGCGGCTCGCGGCAGCGATATGGCGATTTATTTTGCGCTGACCGATCCGGCACCCAAGGACTACGGGACGGGGATTGCGAAGTTCAAGAAGAACAAGGCCGGCAAGTGGACTTTCCATAAGTTTTATTATGAGCCGGAGTTCAAGGGCGGGAATTATGGGGAAGAGGATTGTGTGCGGCGTTGAGATGGGAGCGCTTCTTTGCGTGGATTCGTTGTTTATTTGACAGGCCGCCCCTCACCCCTGCCCCTCTCCCGATGGGAGAGGGGATGAGATAGCCGGGCACTTCTCGCTGCGCTCGTATCCCCTCACCC
>DASUXS010000110.1:0-2460 GCA_036377855.1 Moraxellaceae bacterium | reverse complement strand
GATTCCCGCCTTCGCGGGAATGACGGGTCGAATAAAAAAGCCCGCGTTCGCGGGCTTTTTTATTCAGGCCATCAGGATGCGCGCAAAAACCGCCTTGAGATATTCCGTTTCCGGAATGGACGGATGCACAGGATGGTCGCCGCCCTGATGGCCGTGATGGATGATTTGCGCATTGCGGTCCAGGTGGCGGGCGCTGGCGCGTATCACATCCACCAGCTCTTCACGGGCCAGGTGCAGCGAGCAGGAGCCGGAGACCAGCAGGCCGTCTTTCTGCACCAGGCGCATGGCCAGTTCATTGGCGCGACGATAGGCGCCCAGGCCGTTCTTGTGGTCCTTGCGACGCGTGATGAAAGCGGGCGGGTCCAGCACCACCACATCGAATTTCTCGCCGGACTGTTTGAGCGAAGCCAGGATTTCAAAGGCATCGCCCTGCAGCGTCTTTACCTTGTCGCCCACGCCATTGAGCGCGGCATTCTTGGCCACCATGTCCAGTGCGAAAGCGGAAGCATCCACACAAGTGACTTCAGCGGCACCAAAAGCGGCGGCCTGCACGCCCCAGCCACCGACATAGGAAAACACGTCCAGGACGCGCTTTCCTTTCACGAATTTTTCCAGGGCGGCGCGGCTTTCGCGGTGGTCATAGAACCAGCCCGTCTTCTGGCCTTCGCGCACCGGCGCCAGCAGTTTCACACCGTTTTCAATCAGCGGCACTTCATCCGGCACCACGCCAGCGGCCACTTCGACATAAGAAGGCAGGCCTTCCACATCGCGCATCTTGCCGTCGTTCTTGAACAGGATGCCGGTGGGTGCCAGCACCTTGTCCAGGGCCTCGACGATCTCGTTCTTCACCAGCTCCATGCCGGCGCTGGCGATCTGCACCACGCAGATATCACCGAAGCGATCCACCACCAGGCCCGGCAGGAAATCGCTGTCGCCATAGACCAGGCGGTAATAGGGTTCGGGATAAATCATTTCGCGCAGGGACAGCGCCACCTGCAGGCGATGCACCAGCAGGGATTTGTTCAGCGGGTATTTTTCATCGCGGCTGATGATGCGACCGCAGATCAGGGTATTGGGATTGACCGTGGCAATGCCCAGCGGCTTGCCCTTGTTGTCTTCCACACGGACTTGCTGGCCGGCCGTGAAATCTTTCAGCGGCGTGGCGGCGACATCCACCTCGTTGGAATAGATCCAGAGATGGCCTTCGCGCAGGCGACGGTCTTCGTGGGGTTTGAGTTTGAGGAGGGGGAGCGTGGACATGGCAAAGCCTCATCCCCTCTCCCACCGGGAGAGGGTTAGGGTGAGGGGAAACCGGCGCAGGAGTAGATTCCCCTCACCCCGGCCCTCTCCCGGTGGGAGAGGGGGAACAGCGGGATCAGCTGGCGTTAGCCGGCTGCCACTTCAGATCGAGTTCACGTGCCGCACGCACATCATCCAGGCGACGCACCGGCTGCGTATGCGGCGCGCCCTTCACCACTTCCGGATTGCTGCGCGCTTCTTCGCGTATCTTCACCAGCGCTTCCACGACAGCATCCAGCTCGTCGACGCTTTCCGTTTCCGTGGGCTCGATCAGCCAGCACTCGGGCACCAGCAGCGGGAAATAGGTGGTGGGCGAATGGAAGCCGTAGTCCAGCAGGCGCTTGGCGAAGTCCATGGCGGACACCCCCAGCTCCTTGGCTTCCTTGGCGAAGGTGATGATGAATTCGTGCGAGGCGCGACGTTCCGGATAGGCCAGCTGGAAGCCTTCGGCGGCCAGGCGCGCCATCAGGTAGTTGGCATTCAGCGTGGAATATTCGCCGACACGGTGCAGGCCATCACGACCCAGGGCGCGACCGTAGTAGTAAGCACGCAGCAGCACACCGGCATTGCCCATGAAGGCGGACATGCGGCCAATCGTCTGCGGCAGCTCATCCGGACCCACCCAGTAATAGCTGCCATCGTCTTTCTTGCCGGCGATGGGCGTGGGCAGGAAGGGCAGCAGGCGTTCGCCGACACCGACAGGACCTGCGCCCGGACCGCCACCGCCATGCGGCGTGGCGAAGGTCTTGTGCAGGTTCATATGCAGCACGTCGAAGCCCATGTCGCCCGGACGCACCTTGCCGAGGATGGCATTGAGGTTGGCGCCGTCGTAATACAGCAGGCCACCGGCTTCATGCACGGTCTTGGCGATGTCCTCGATCTGCTGCTCGAACACGCCGCAGGTGGAGGGATTGGTCATCATCAGGCCGGCGGTCTGCGGACCCACGGCTTCCTTGAGTGCAGCCAGGTCGACGTCGCCATTGGCCAGCACGGGAATTTCGCGCACTTTATAGCCGCACATCACGGCGGTGGCGGGATTGGTGCCGTGCGCGGCGGAGGGAATCAGCATTTCCGTGCGCTCATCGTCGTTACGCGCTTCATGATAGGCGCGGATCATGGCGACACCGGCGAATTCACCCTGCGCTCCGGCGGCGGGCGTCA
>DASUXS010000109.1:0-3886 GCA_036377855.1 Moraxellaceae bacterium | reverse complement strand
TCAAGGGCAAGGTCTTCCATTCCGCGCAGTGGGACCATGACTACAAGCTCGACGGCAAGAATGTGGTGTCCATAGGCACCGGTGGCAGCGCCATCCAGTACGTGCCGGAAATCGCGCCGCAGGTGAAGCAGCTCTATGTCTTCCAGCGCACGCCGGCCTGGGTCATCCCGCGTGACGAGCGCAGCTATCTCGGTGTGGAAAAGGCCCTGTTCGCGCGTTTCCCGGCGCTGCGCAAGCTGCACCGTGCCCGCCTGTACTGGAGCAATGAGTCGCGCCTCATGCCCATCCTCAATGCCGGCATCGCGCGCCAGCTGCAGCGCCTGGCCGAGTTCTTCATCAAATACCAGGTGAAGGACAAGGCGCTGGCGCAGAAGCTGACGCCGGACTACACCATAGGCTGCAAGCGCATCCTGATTTCCAACAAGTACTACCCGACCTTCAACCGCGCCAATGTGGAGCTGGTCACCGACGGCATCCAGGAAGTGCGTGAGAACAGCATCGTCACGCGTGACGGTATCGAGCGTCCGGCCGACTGCATCATCCTGGGCACCGGCTTTGTCGTGGACCCGCGCGTCTACCTGCGCGACTTCCCCATCACCGGCGCTGACGGCCATGTGCTGCAGCAGGACTGGAAGGAACTGGCACAGGGCTATTACGGCACGCAGGTGGCGGGCTATCCCAATTTCTTCCAGCTGGTCGGCCCCAACACCGGCCTGGGCCACAACTCCATCATCTTCATGATCGAAGCCCAGGTGCACTACATCCTGGAATGCCTGAAGCTGCTCAAGGAGCAGGGCGCCGACAGCATGGTGGTGAAGCAGGACGTGCAGGACAGCTTCAACGCCAAGGTGCAGGCCGGCTTCAAGGACACGGTGTGGACTTCGGGCTGCAACAGCTGGTACCGCGATGGCGACGGCGGCAATTTCGCGCTGTGGCCGCACTCCACCTGGAAGTTCTGGCTGGATACGCGCAAGGTGGATGCCGGCAACTATGTCTTCGCCAAGGCCAGCCAGGCGCAGGCGGCGGGGAAGAAGGTGGCTTGATCTGCTGCGATTGCAGGCAACAAAAAACGGGGCTCAGGCCCCGTTTTTTTATGTGAATCTGCCAACAGCCTCAGCTAAGAACACTCTGTCGCCCCGGCGAAAGCCGGGGCCCAGCGTCTCTTGCGGCGCGCGATCGGAGAAAAGACTCTGGGCCCTGGCTTTCGCCGGGGCGACATGGAGCAGGAAGCAGGGCGCAATTAAGGTTGGGGATCACAGGCTACGCTATTCCTTCCCTATCGCCTTCACCTTCTTCTCCCCACACCGCTCGCAGGCAAACACCGTCACCAGCCGTCCCTGTTTCACATCGAACTGCTGCGCCGTCACGATCTTCCAGCGATGGAAACCATGCTGGCACAGCCCCTTGGGCTTGGGCTCGGGCTTTTTGAAAGGCAGTACATTGCTCATGCCGGCCTCCGCGGAAAACGTTTGACCAGGGCCAGGCTCCACCACAGCACGCCACCGAGGAAAAGCAGCAGCGTCACCGCGAAGGGCAGCACCGGCAGCTGGGCTGGCTGCAGGGCATTGGCCTGCAGGATAAGTCCATGCACCGCGCCCATTAGCAGCACCACCAGCGTGGCAAGCAGCAGGGCATGGCGGCGGAAAAACAACAGGCTGCTGTCGCGCTGCTCCGGGCCCAGCCAGTAGTCGCGATCCGGAATATTCACCAGGCGCGGAAAGCGCGCCGGCAACCAGGCCAGCGGCAGGCAGGCCAGCAGCGGCACACCCAGCGTGAACAGCAGCATGAAGTCGCGATAACTGCTACGCGTCATCTGGCCGTTGGCGAGGTTGTCTGCGCCGAAATGACTGGCCACCACCGGCGGCAATGAAGGCAGCGTGGCCAGGACGAAGGCCAGCACGACAGCCAGTGCCAGCAGGAAACCGGCAAGGGACAGGAAGGCGGTAGGTCTAGCGCTGTGTGAGTTCATGGCGGCAGTTTACAGCGTGAAGACGATGCGATCGCCCCCCTGGCGAACCCAGGCAGCCTCCACGTCCTGCAGCGGCACGGCTTCAGCGTCAACGCGCAGTCCGGCAGGCGCCATGGCCTGCATGAGCTTGTCTATCACCTGCACCAGGCCGCGATGCGACACGCTGCCCAGGCCGCTGCCGGTGAGTTCCAGACCGGAGCTGCGCAGCACGCCGGCATTCAGTGGCAGCGTGGCGCCGGCCAGCGAACCGATGTTCACGAAACGCAGCCGCGGTGATGCTTCCGGCGAACCATGGCCGCTGGCCGCATTGAGCAGGCATTCCGCGGGCGGTCCCCAGAGATAATCCAGCACCACATCGACACCGCGGCCGTTGATCTCATCGCGGAAGGCGGTGGTCAGCGTGGCGCTGTCCTGGTTGAGCGCGATGAAATCATCGGCGCCCAGGGCTTTCAGTTCATCGGCCACGGCCGGATTGCGCGCGGTGGCGATCACGCGGCCTGCACCGAGATGTCTGGCAATCTGTATGGCCAGGCGGCCCGAGGTGCCGGCGGCGCCGTTGACCAGCACGGTTTCCCCACGCTGGAAACCGGCGCGCGCTTGCAGCGCTGCCCAGGAAGACATGCCGGGATTGGCGATGGCGGCCGCGGTGATGTCATCAACAGTCTCAGGCAGCAGCACGCAGAGTTCTTTTTTCACCGCCACGGTTTCCGCCATGGCACCCACCGGCGCACGCGGAAAAGCGAAATACACACGGCGGCCATCCGGCAGCCGGCCCACGCCGTCCGCACCGGGCACAAAGGGCAGGGTCTTGCCGCTGCTGTAATGCTTGCCGGCGGCCTGGGCCCGCACCAGCTGGCTCAGCGCCGCGGCCTTCACCGTGACCAGCACCTCGTCAGCGGCGGCCACAGGCACAGCAAAATCGGCGTAGCGGGGCGGCTGGGAAAAATCATGGACGACGGCGGCTTTCATGCGCGGACTCCGGCAGGACGGTGACGGGCCCCGAAGCATAGTCAGTCTTCTGTTTGAAAGGGAATTTCCAACAAAGCCGGCGCCGGCCCTGGGCTATGATGAGGAAAACCCGTTTGTGCCGGTATTTCCCATGAGCCGAGCTTTTGTGCGGGAAGGCGATGGCGACGGTCCCGACGACCTGCCCGAACTGCCCCTGAGTCCGCATCCCAATTACGTCACGCCCCGCGGCCTGCACCTGCTGCAGGAGCGTCTGCAGGCGGTTGAACAGCAACGCGCGGGTATTGATGAGGCGGAACTGGGTGCCGTGCAGCAGCGTGCGCTGCTGGCGCGTGAGCTGCGCTGGCTGCAGGCGCGTATCGGCGGCGCCCTGCTGGTGCCGACACCTGCACAGCCACCCGCACAGGTGGTATTCGGCGCTGTCGTGGAATTGCTGGACGATACCGGCAAGGAATGGCGTTACCAGATTGTCGGCGAGGACGAAGCGGATCCCGAGCAGGGCTATGTCAGCTGGCTGTCACCGCTGGCGCGCGCCATCGAGGGCCGGCCGGTGGGCGACGAGGTGAAATGGCCACGTCCGGCCGGCGACCTGATGGTGGAAATCCTCGCGATCAAAACCGGCGCCTAGAGCGCCCGGCCGTCGAAGTGCTTGACCTTGAGGGCGTCCACATCCACGCCTTCCAGGCAGCGTGCATTGATGGCCACCATGGGCTGGCCATCGGGTCCGGTGGCTTCGCCGAAGGGATGTATGCCGCACTGCGGGCAGAAGTGATGCTTGATCGCATGCCGGTTGAAGGTGTAGGTGCGCATGGCGTCTTCCGGCGTCAGCAGCTCCAGCTTGGCGCGCGGCAGGAACCACATCAGCACGCCCTTGCGCTGGCAGATGGAGCAGTTGCAGGCCATCACCTCGCCCAGCTCGCCCTCGGCCTTGAAGGCAATGCCGCCGCAGTG
>DASUXS010000108.1:0-3259 GCA_036377855.1 Moraxellaceae bacterium | reverse complement strand
CAGCGTGGTCAGCACCTTCTTCACGTGCTCGTAGGCCGGCATTGCACCCAGGGAATCGAGGCTGCCGGTGAAGGCGTTGAACTGACGGCCGCGCAGGCCGGTCATGATCACGGCATCGCACTGGCCGGCCTTGAAGTCCTCGAAGGCCACGGCTTCGCTCATATAGGGCTTGAGCACCATGTTGATGCCTTCGCGCTTGGCTTCCAGCACGAAGTCACGGGCCATGGCGTAGGTGTCGCCCTGGGAGCCCATGAGGTCGAACACGCAGGCGGTCTGGCCCTGGGCCGACGTGGATACCGACATCGGCAGCGCCACGGCAGCCAGCAACATCAGACAGCGGTTTCGCAGACGCGGAAATATAGATTTCATTTTTCTTCTACCTCGAAAACTCGGCTTACAAGAGCCCGCGGACGGGCTCGCTAGCAACAACTTCCGGGCTTCCGTTTCCCCGGTGCACTCATTCGTCCTTGAGCGCACATTCGGCCGCTGTCGAATCGTATTTGCAGCGGACGCGTTTCAGCACCGCCATCATGCGCTTGTCGTAGAAGCCGTCCTTGGTCAGCTGCAGACGGGCTTCACGCATGATGCGGGTGTAGTTTTCCTTGTCCTTGGGCGTGATATCCAGCCAGTACTTCTGGTCGATCTCGGCCTCGGTCTTGGTGATGATGCCGAAGGCGCGGTCCAGCTGCGTCACGATGTAGTCGCGGCACTTCTGGCCAAAGCCTTCGGGGAATTTGTCACGGCGTATGATGAGGTTGGCGGTGATCTGGATCAGCGGGAAACGGTAGACCGCACCGGTGTTGCCCAGGCCTTTGTAGAGTTCGAAAGGTTTGAACACGATGGCCGGGGCAGCCACGATGTCGACCTGGCCGTTGTTGAACTTGCCGGCGAAATTGGTGATGTCGGAAGCCACCGGCTGTGCGCCCAGCTGCTGCACCATCTTGGCCTGGGACTTGTCCCACTCCAGCACCGCAATCTTCTTGCCCGCGGCCTTCTCAATGGAATTGATGCTGCGGTCGCGCACGAACACATAGGCGGCGCCCAGGGGCACGATGCCGGCCACTTCATAGGGACCGCTCACCATCAGCTCGGCGGACTTGGGCGAGGACATCAGCTCCACCACCGAACGCATGTGCTTGTAGGTAGGAATGGAGCCCACGGAGTCGATGGAGCCGGTGAACTGGTTGAACTGGCGGCCGCGCAGGCCGGTCATGATGGCGCCGTCGCACTGGCCGGCCTTGAAGTCTTCGGCCACGACGCGCTCGTCGGTATAGGCACGCAGCTCGATATTGGCACCCCAGCGCACGGCGGTGAGCTTGAAGTCCTTCATCATGCTGTAGGCGTCGCCCTGGGTGCCGGCGGGGTCGAAAACACAGATGACCTGGGCGGGGGCGGCCAGGGCCGGAGTGGCCAGGCCCAGCATCACGCCGAGACCTGCGACACCGAGACTACGGTTGAACCATGTACGTGCGAAACCGACTGCTTTCATTGTTATGTCCACTACCTGTGAGTGCTGCTTGAGACCTTGGATTCCGCCCAAAGAAAAAGGGCCCTGAGGGCCCTTAGAAATGCCATAAGCGCAATGGCCCTGCATTGGCCGCAATGCCCATCACAGGCACATTGCGACCGCCGTCACATTTAAGCTGACGGCTGCCCTGAAATGACCACTTTATTCGTCATTCAGGGCGCATTCGGCGGCGTCCGGCTCGCGCTTGCAGCGGATGCGCTTGAGCAGGGTCATCATGCGCTGGTCGTAGTAGCCCGACTTGGTCAGGTGGATACGCATCTCGCGCATGATCTTCTCGTAGCCGTCGCGATCGGACAGGGGCACGTGCATCCAGTGCTTGGGATCCACCTCACGCTCGGTATTGCGGATCAGGCCGAAGAAACGCGGCACCTGGTCGGCCACGTAGACACGGCTCTTCTGGCCGAAGTCGGCGGGGAACTTGTCGCGCTTCACCAGCAGCTGCAGGGTGATCTGTATGACCGGGAAACGGGCGATGCCGCCCTTGGTGCCCAGGCCCTTGTAGAGCTCCATGGGCTTGTACATGGGGATGGGGGCAAACAGGATGTCGACCTGGCCGTTGTTGAACTTGCCGCCATAGGTGGTGAGGTCGGCCGAGACCGGCACGGCGCCCACGATCTTGACCATTTCCGCCTGCGACTTGTCCCAGTCCAGCACGGCGATCTTCTTGCCGGCGGCCTTGGCCAGGGTGTTGATGCTGCGGTCGTTCACGAAGGCATAGGCGGCCCCCACCGGCACCACGCCTACCACTTCATAGGGGCCGCTGATCAGGCGCGGCGCCAGCTTGGGATTGGCCAGCAGGTCGATGACGTCACGCATATGCGTGTAGCTGGGGATGGCGCCCACGGAGTCGATGGAGCCGGTGAACTGGTTGAACTGACGGCCGCGCAGGCCGGTCATGAGGATGCCGTCGCACTGGCCGGCCTTGAAATCGTCGGCGGCCACGCCTTCGTTGGTATAGACCTTGAGCTTGAGGTTGGCGCCCCAGCCGCGGGCGGCCAGCGCATAGTCCTTCATCATGTTGGCGGCATCGCCCTGCTCGCCCAGGATGTCCCAGACGCAGAACACCTGCTGCTCGGCCGCATGGGCCTGGGTGGCTATGGCCATCGGGGAAAGGACGCAAAGACAGGCGAAAATCCGGCCCAGAGCCTGGCGGGCGACTGCTAGCTTCATGACTGCTCCCTGGTTCTTCTTATGATTTGGTTTTTTTGTTCTTGGTCTCTGCAGCACCCGCCTAGGGAAAGGCCGGGGCTGTATTGCGCAATGTCACGGCAACATGAACCTGTTGGCATTTTAACCACAGACTGCGGTCACGACATAAGCCCCAATGGCCGGTTTCATGCGCCAATTATGTCGTTTGTCGGCCAGCGACAAGCGAAATCCGCCATGGACAACTGGCCGGATAAGCAAAAAAAGGGCGGCCATTGGCCGCCCTTCCTGTTCAAGCTACGCCTCAGCGCAGGCCCAGTACACCCTCCGAGCCGGCCGGATCCGCCCGGCAGCGCAACTTGTGCAGCAGCGCCATCATGCGCGGATCGTAGAAGCCCTCCTGGGTGAGCTGGTCGCGGGCCGAGGCCAGGAGCTGCTGGTAGTGCTGGCGCTCGGCATCGCCCAGGTCCAGCCAGTACTGCGCCGGCAGGGCCGCTTCGGCGGCCTTGATGGTGGCCAGGCTGGTGTCGACAAAGGCCGGCGCACGCTGCCGCAGGCTGGCGGCAAAGCCCGCCGGGAAACGCT
>DASUXS010000107.1:0-6290 GCA_036377855.1 Moraxellaceae bacterium | reverse complement strand
CGCTGCCTGTCATCAGGCGGCCGTTCTCCACGATGACGCTGGTGACGGCGTCATGCTGCGCGGCGGGGTCTATGAGGCGGACGTTGTCGATGCGAACAGCCATGGTGGCTCCGTTTTGAATTTCTGTATTCAGCGTGCGGCCAGCTGGCCCTGCATGGACAGGCTGAGCACCGCCATGCGCACGGCGATGCCGTAGTTCACCTGCTTCAGGATCACCGACTGCGGACCGTCCGCCACTTCCGGTTCGATTTCCACGCCACGGTTGATGGGGCCGGGATGCATGACGATGGCATTGGGCTTGGCGTATTTCAGCTTGTCGCGGGTGAGGCCGTAGAGCGAGTAGAACTCGTCGGCACCGGGCAGCAGCGCCGATTCCATGCGTTCGTTCTGTATGCGCAGGGCGATGGCGACGTCGGCATCGGCCAGGCCGTCTTCCATGCGCTCGAACATGCGTATGCCGAGATTGTCGAAGTCACGCGGCAGCAAGGTGCGCGGACCGATGACGCGAATCTCTTTCGCGCCCAGCGTCTGCAGAGCATGGATTTCCGAACGCGCCACACGCGAATGGCGTATGTCGCCGATGATGGCCACGGTGAGGTTTTCAAAGGCGCCGGCGTGGCGGCGTATGGTGAGCATGTCCAGCATGGCCTGCGTGGGATGCGCATGGCGGCCGTCGCCGGCATTGATCACTGCCACCTTGGGCGTGACCTGGCTGGCGATGAAATGCGCCGCGCCGGAATCACCGTGGCGCACCACGAAGATGTCGGCCGTCATCGCTTCCAGGTTCCACAGCATGTCGCGCAGGGTTTCGCCCTTGCTGGTGGAGGACTTGGAGATGTCGATGTTGAGCACGTCGGCACCCAGGCGCTTGGCGGCCACCTCGAAGGTGGTGCGGGTGCGCGTGCTGGGTTCGAAGAAGAGGTTCATCACCGAGCGACCGGACAGCAGCGGGCTGTTGCGAATGATGCCGCTCACGGGATCCAGGAAACCTTCGGCGGTGTCCAGGATTTCAGTGAGCTGTTCGCGGGAAAGGCCTTCGGTAGTGAGGAAATGCCGGAGCCGGCCCTGGGAGTTGAGCTGCAGGCGGCTGGCTTCATGCGCAGAGGAGAAGTGCATGTGAGGATTCCTGGGGAGCCGCGCGAATTGTAAGGGATAGGCCCCTGCCCCGCCATGCGGGCGCCGCTTTTTCTCAGGGCTTGAGCGGCCGCGGATCGGCCAGCCAGGCCTCGGCGATGAAAACGGCGGCGGTGGAGTCCAGCGAGGGCAGCTTGCCGCGACGGCGCTCCTGCACATCCATGAGCAGGCCGCGGGCGGAATGGCTGGACAGGCGCTCGTCGCACATGAACACCGGCAGGCGGTAGCGGGCGGCCAGGCGCCGCGCGAATTTGCGGGCCAGGTGCGAGAGCTCGGACTCGCTGTCGTCCATGTTCAGGGGCAGGCCCACGACAAGTGCCTCCGGCGTCCACTCCGCCAGCAGGGCGTCGAGTTTTTCCCAGTCGGGAATGCCGTCGCGCGCGGGCACAGGCGCCAGCGGCGAGGCGGTGCCGGTGACGGCCTGGGCGCTGGCCACGCCGATACGCTTGGTGCCGAAATCGAAACCCAGGAGACGCTGGTAGGAGGGAAGGTCGCTCATGCCGGCATTCTAACCGAGACGGCGGGCAGATTTTTCAGGGGAAGTTGCTCAGGCGTGGCCGGCTTCGCTGGCCAGGAAGGCAGGGTCGACACCGAGGCGGTGTATGCCGGCTTCCCAGCGTTCATTGAAAGGCAGGCTGAACAGCAGGTCGGGGTCGGCCGGGCAGTTCAGCCAGGCATTGGCGGCCATTTCCTGTTCCAGCTGGCCGGCGCTCCAGCCGGCATAGCCCAGCACGACGAGGTAATCGTCCGGGCCCTGGCCCTGGGCGATGGCGTCGAGAATGTCGCGCGAGCTGGTGACGCAGATGCCGTCGCTGATGGGCAGGGTGCTGTTCCAGTCCCCCATGTCGCGGTGCAGCACGAAACCCATCTGCGTGTTCACGGGGCCGCCGAACAGCACCATCTCGTCCGGATGCCGCAGCGGCACGGTGATGTTGGTGCTGATTTCCGAGAGCAGTTTCTTGAGGGGAAGATTGAGCGGCTTGTTGACCACCAGGCCCACCGCGCCTTCTTCGTCATGCTTGATGATGTAGGTGAGACTGTGGGCGAAACGGGGGTCGGCCATGGCCGGCATGGCGATCAGACACTGATGGGTGAAGTTCGCGTTCTCGAAGGACATGCCAGCAGTATTGAGGGCGTCCGCGCACAACACAAGCCGTCAGGGCAGGCCGTTCAGCAGATGGCGCAGATTCTCGACCGGCAGCTGCCGTTCATCCCCCAGGCGGATGTAGCTGGCCAGCATCTGCCGCGTCTGCACGCCGACTTTGGAGAAGTGGTATTTCAGGTAGGGCTCCAGCGCCAGCGGCAGGATGCGCGGCGCCAGCATCAGCAACAGTGTCGTCACCGGACCGGAGGCCATCAGGCGTTCGACCTTCACACTGGCGCCACGGCTGGCGGCCAGCACAGCCAGGGCTTCACGCGTGGCAGCGCGACCCTGCTGCAGGGCTGCACTGCCACCAAAACCTTTGAGCTTCCAGTCGTGCTGCTCCAGCGCGGCGATCAGCGGAATCAATACGCCTTCAGAGCCACCGGCGGCCTTTTCCAGATTCGCCACCTGCTTGGCCGCCATGCCGCCCTGGCGCAGGGCATTTACCACGCTGCGCGTGCGCTGGCTTTCGCCACCAAACAGGCCCGGCGCCAAAGGCGACAGGAAATAGGCGATGCCGGCTGGTCCGGCTTGTCCCGGCAAGGGCGACTGATAGCTGATGAAAGTGATGAGGCCCTGCACCACCTGCGCGGAATCCACCACGCGTTCACGCACATAGCCCGCGTCTTCCGGGCCGGGCTGCAGGCAAACCACAGTGGCGCCACCGCTGGCGGCCAACACCGCATCGGTGAGCGGCGAACGCAGCGCATCGGAGGCCATGCACAGCCAGATCTGGTCCCACTGGACAGCCGCCACACCAGCGACATCGCTGACCACACCGAAATCCTTCCAGTGTTCAGAGCGCTGGCGCAGGAAACCCAGGCGATACAGGGGCATGCCCTCGGCCAGCTCCGCCGCGTATTTGGGCTTCACGAAAAAATGGACCTCATGGCCGGCCTGCGCCAGGTGGCGCCCGTAGACCTGACCCACCGCCCCCGCTCCCACCACCAGGATTTTCATACCAGTCTCTCCACATCACGCGCGGCCAGTGCCAGGGCCTTGTCCATATAAGCGCGCCACAGCCGGGACAGCAGCCACAGCAGCGGCCAGGCCAGCCAGGAACGCGCCACGAAATCGTATTGCCAGCGCACCCGGGTGCGCGTGGTGCCCACCGCCTCGAACCACCACTGGCCTTCGGCATGGCGGGCAATAAATCCCAGGGCGCCGGAAAAATCGCCTACCCTGTAGCCGAAGTATTCAGGGGCCCGGTAGGCCAGCAGCTGCTCACGGGCGGTGCTGCCATCGGACAGCAGCACCGTGCGCGACTGCCCGGCGCCATCCCAGGCGCCTTGTTGATCGCGGGTGCCGCATACGGCAGGCAGGGGACCGTAGCCGGTGAAGATGCGCTCCAGGGGAATGGGGACGATATGCAGGAAGGCCCGCTCGCGCCCGGCCGCCATTTCCGTTTCCACGCTGCTGCTGACCTTCATGGCCTTCTCCTGTCCTGATCCGAGGCGCACTGATCCAAGGCAAGCCATGCTAGCAAATCAAATCGATAGTTTGACAACTATCGAAGTGTTGGATACCGTGCAATCCGACGAACAGCCCACCCCTTCCCCACCATGGACCGGAGACCCGCCATGACCGCCACCCCCATCCTTGCCACCGTCATCACCGGTGCGTCCAGCGGCATCGGCGAATGCCTGGCGCGCCAGCTCGCCGCCGAGGAAAAGCAGCCGCTGATCCTGGTCGCCCGCCGCCAGGAAAAGCTGGCCGAACTCGCCGCCGAACTCAGCCAGGCCCATGGCCTGAAAGTGGAAGTCATGGGCCTGGACCTGGAACAGCCGGGTGCCGCCGCCAAGCTGGTGCAGGAAGTGGCCAGCCGCGGTTATGCCGTGGACACGCTGGTGAACAATGCCGGCTTCGGCATCAACGATCCCTTCGGCGACATGCCGCTGGACCGCGTGCAGGGCATGATGCAGCTGAACATCGTCGCGCTCACCGAACTCAGCCACGCCGTGCTGCCTGGAATGCGCGCACGCCGCCAGGGCCGCATCATGAACATCGCCTCGGTGGCCGCCTTCCAGGCCTGCCCGCGCTTTGCCGTCTACGGCGCCACCAAGTCCTATGTGCTGATGTTCTCGGAAGCGCTGGCCGCGGAAGAGCGCCGGAATGGCATCCATGTCACCGCCGTCTGCCCGGGCGCCACGCGCACCGCTTTCCACGACATCGCCGGCAACCACGGCACTTTCGTGTCGCGCATGATGGATACGCCGGAGATGGTGGCCAACAGCGCCATCAATGCGGTGAATGCCGGCAAGTCCGTCATCGTCACCGGCCTCATGAACAAACCGCTGCCGCTGTTCATACGCCTCCTGCCGCGTCCCGTGGTCACCTGGTTCGCCGGTGCGCTGGTGGAGCGGGAAAAAACCGCCTGATAGTGAAAACGCGACATGAAAAAGGCGGCCACAAGGCCGCCTTTTTCATGGGCATTCAGGCTCAGTCAGGAACCGCCTTGTCCGCTGTCCGCAGCGGCACTTCCTGCGCCAGCACCAGGGGCTGGTAGCGGCCCTGCCGGCGACCCATCCTGAGCGGCGGGGCCCGCTCTCCCTTGAGCGGCGCGACATGGAACATGCTGGTGCGGGTGACGGCATACAGGGGATAGAAATGGTGGTCTTCGCTGGGAATGGCCACATATTTCTCGGCGCTGTCCAGGATGACCTGCGCGCCATTGTCCATGGTGACCAGCAGCACGGAGTGCGGACCCGGCGGTGCCGTGATTTTTGAAAATCCGATCAGCACATGGAAGCGTTCTTCCGGCCAGCCCAGGTAACGCAGCGACTCCGCTTTCAGGATGGCGAAGTCTTCGCAATCACCGCCGTCTGGGTTTCATAGGGATAGCCCCAACGGTCCAGGCGCTTCCAGTGCTCGTAATCGCTGACGTAGCGCACCGAGTCATTGACCATGCGGTGCACGGCCTGCAGCTGCGCCAGCGCAACACCCTGAGCCGCTCCATGCTCTTTCTCCCGGCAAGGCAGCCCGCCCGCGCGGCGCCGCCGTCACTGCTGATGCAGTGACTCTAGCCAAGAATCAGCGGGCTGCTTTCCGGGATCTTTTCAGTTTGTATACGGCTTGTGGCGTTCCTATACGCGGTGGCCCGCCTACTCGCGTATGGCCTGTGCCACGGTATAGGTCTTGCCCTGCTTGAGCTTGTCATAATTGCCGAAGACCTCGCGGAAGGTGCGACCTATGAATTCGCGCAGGCCGGTGATGGTCACCACCACAAAACGGCCGCCGGGCTTGAGGCGGTCGTAGGCATCGAAGAGATAGAGGTAGTGCTGTTCGTTGCCGACCTTGGCGGGCAGGTTGGAAACGATGAGGTCGAACTTGTAGTCCTTGGGAATCTGGTTGAAGCCGTTGCTCAAAAACACTTCGGTATTGGCCAGGCGGTTGCGCTCGCAATTCTTTTTCGTGTAGTCCACCGCCACGAAATCCTTGTCCACCATCACCGAGCGGCCCTGCGGCGCCAGCTTCGCCAGGGTCATGCCCAGCACGCCGTAGCCGCAGCCTACGTCCAGGCAATCGTCCGTGGGCTTGATCTCGAGATGGTCCAGCAGCAGGCGCGAACCTTCATCGATGCTGCGCGGCGAGAAAATGCCCCAGGTCGTGTGGAAGGTGAATTCGCAGCCGCGCACGGCTTCGGTGAACACGATGTCTTCGCGCCAGCGTTTGACGGTGGCGGCATCGGGGGCAATGAATTTTTTCTCGGTCACGCTGTTTTCCGCTTGCGGTCGTCTCAGGGATTCATGGCGCCAGCTGCTGGCGCGCGATGCGCTGGCCGAGCTCGTAAGGCAGGGGCGGGGCAAGGCTGCCGTTGCCGGGGGAGGCCCGGTAGAGCTGGTCGCGGCTGACAGCATACATGGGATGGAAATGCCGGTCTGCGCCCGGCAGCACCAGATCGCGCTCGGCATTGTCCAGGATGACCTGCGCCCCGTCCTCCAGGGTGGCCAGCAGCACGGCATGCTGGCCCGGCGGCCTGGTGATGGTGGAATAGCCGATCAGCAGCTGCAGG
>DASUXS010000106.1:0-13980 GCA_036377855.1 Moraxellaceae bacterium | reverse complement strand
ATACCGGTCGAGCAGGAGATGTCCGGGCTCAAGCTGCGCCTGCACCGCCACATCATCGACTGCATAGAAGAAGACGGCTTCAGCCTGCTGGAGGACTCGCGCAACATCCTGCTGGACTATGTGCAGGAGAAAACGCGCAAGCACGTCAACGAAACCCAGCTGGCGATTTCCCGTTTCGAGCTGGACCGGCTCTGCGAGGAGCTGGTGGACGAGCTCACCGGCCTGGGGCCGCTGGAAAGCCTGATCGACGACAGCTCGGTCACGGAAATCCTGGTCAACGGCCCGGCACACATCTTCCTGGAACGCGAAGGCGTGCTGCACCAGAGCAGCCTGCATTTCTTCGACAACCACCATGTCGAGCGCGTGATACAGCGCATACTGGCGCCCTTGGGACGGCGCCTGGATGAATCCAGCCCCATGGTGGATGCGCGCCTGCCCGATGGCAGCCGCGTCAATGCCATCATTCCGCCGGTGGCCCTGAACGGCCCCTGCCTGTCCATACGCAAATTCCGCAAGGACCTGCTCAAGTCCTCGGACCTGCTGGCCTATGGCTCGCTCAGCGATCCCATCCTGTCTTTCCTGCGCGGTGCGGTGGGCGAGCGCTGCAACATCCTGGTCAGCGGCGGCACCGGTACCGGCAAGACCAGCATGCTCAATGTGCTGAGCAGCTATATCGGCAACCACGAGCGCGTGGTGACCATAGAAGACACCGCCGAACTGCAGCTGGCCCATCACCATGTCGTGCGCCTGGAAACACGTCCCCCCAATGCCGAGGGCTTTGGCGAGGTGACGGCGCGCGACCTCATACGCAACGCGCTGCGCATGCGTCCCGACCGCATCATCCTGGGTGAGGTGCGCGGCCTGGAAGTGCTGGACATGCTGCAGGCCATGAATACCGGCCATGACGGCTCCATGAGCACGCTGCACGCCAACAGCGCGCTGGATTCACTGCTGCGCCTGGAAATGCTGGTGGGTCTCAGCGGCCAGAAAATCGCCGACCAGACCCTGCGCCACATGATCTGCTCGGCGCTGGACGTGGTGGTGCAGCTGACCCGCCTGGCCAACGGCCGCCGCGTGATTTCCGAGGTGCTGGAACTGGTGGAGGTGCGCGACGGGCAGTACGTCACCAACCGCCTCTTCCATTACGACGTGGCCACGGCGCAGTTCCTGCGCGCCGGCGGCGGTTCCCAGAATCCCAAGCTGCGCGACCTGCTGCTGGCGGGCTGACCATGAATGCCTTTCTGCCCTATCTCGTGGTGAGCCTGGTGCTGGTGCTGGCGGCGGTGCTGCTGCTGGTGAAAAGCCGGCGTTCCGGCGAGGCCGAAAGCATCAGCCGGCGTCTTGAAGGGGTCACGCCCACGGTGAAGGTGGTGCGCCAGGACTGGCTGCAACGCCAGTTCGAGCGCGCCGGCCTGAAGCCGGAAAACAGCCGCCTGGTGCTCATTGTCTGCCTGCTGCTGCCGGTGCTGCTGATGCTGGTGAACATCATGCTGGGCCTGATCTTGCTGCTCGCCGTGCTGGGCGGCTTCATGCTTTTCCTGCAATGGCGCTACCGCAAACGCATGGAACAGCTGATACGCCAGCTGCCGCGCTTCCTCGACCATGTGGTGCGCGGGCTCTATACCGGCCGCACCCTGGGCGATGCCATGTTCAGCGCGCACGAGGAAATGCAGGATCCGCTCTACAGCATCATGGGCAAGGTGCGGCGCAATGTGGCGCTGGGGGTGGCCTTTCCCGACTCCTTCCAGGAAGTGGCCGACCGCTATGCCGTGAAGGAACTGCAGATCCTCGCGCTGGGCATACGCGTGAACTCGCGCTATGGCGGCAACATGACCGACCTCATCAGCAACATCATCCGTTTCATCAACGAACGCGAGAAGCTGGCCGGCCAGCTGCGCGCCATGACCGGTGAAACCCGTATCAGCGCCGGCGTGCTGGCGGTGGTGCCCACGGCCATTGCCGCCTACATCATGGTCATGAACCCCACCTACCTCACCAGCATGTGGAGTGATCCTTCCGGACGCAGCTGGATTCTGATCGCCATTGCCCTGCAGTTCACCGGCATCGCCATCATCTGGCGCATGATGAGGAGCATCTGACCATGGCCCTGCTGCTGTTTTCGGTGATGCTGGCCCTGCTGCTGAGCGTGACGCTGATCGCGCTGCAATGGCGGCATGCCAACAGCGAGAAGCAGATCATACGCGAGCGTTTCAGCGGTGAGGTCGGCAGCGGCCGCATGGGTGACCAGGTGAAGAAGATGGCGCTGGCGGCCGGCAGCATAGGTGCGGTGGAAAACCTGCGCCAGCGCGTGGCCCGCGACAGCGAGGTGGCGCGCATGCTGGAGCAGGCCGGCGTGCACACCCTGCAGGGACGTTCGCTGTATTACTCCGTTGCCCTGCTGTCACCGGTGTTGCTGGTCGCCTGCATAGGTTTCACCCAGCTCTTTTTCAAACCCGGTTTTGAAAGCCCCTGGCTGATGGCCCTGATGGCGCTGATCGCCGGCATGCTGCTGCCCAAGCGCCTGCTGTCCATGGTGGCGGCGCGGCGCTGCGAGGACATGAAGCAGGAACTGCCCATCTTCGTGCAGACCCTGCGCATCCTTTTCGATTCCGGCCTGGCCGTGGAGCAGTCGCTGCGCGTGATCACGCGCGAAGCCGGCGAGGTTTTCCCCAATGTCGCCGCCGAGATCGAGCGCGCGCTGCAACGTGCCGGCACCGGCCTGGACCTGGCCGATGAGCTGGCGCGCGTGGCCGAGCAGATCGAGGTGGATGAATTCACCGATACCGTCAGCATCCTGCGCCAGATGATCCGGCAGGGCGGCAGTGCGCGCACCTCGCTGCTCAACCTGCAGAAACTGATCGAGGACCGGCAGCTCAGTGCCATGCAGGAAAAGGTCACCAAGCTTTCGGCCAAGATGGCCATCGTGATGATCCTCTTCCTGTTCCCGGCGCTGTTCATCCTGCTGGCGGCGCCGGGTTTCATGGCGCTGAGCAAGGCCATTGGAGGTATTTCGTGAGAAGGCCGCTGCTGCATTCCCTGCCGCTGCTGGTGCTGCTGGCACTGCTGCCGGCCTGCGCCAGCCAGCCGGCCGGCGAGCCGGAGCCGGCACAGAAAGCCTGTGCCACCCGCGGCCTGAGCAGCGAGCAGGAGTTGTCACTGTCCCTGGTGCAGCAGCGCGAGAAGGACGGCCAGCTCTATGCCGCCCTGGCCGAGCTGCAGTCTTTGCCGGAGTCGTCGCCGGAAGTGCTGCGCCACAAGGCCGACATCCTGCGCCGCCTGGGCCGTCCGGAGGCCAAGAGTTATTTCCAGCGCCTGCAGAAAACCTGCATGTCGGCCTGGGCCGATCACGGCCTGGCCCTGATCGCGGCGGATGCCGGCGACATCGCCACCGCGCAGAAACTGCTGCAGCGGGCTGCCCAGTCCCTGCCCACGGAATACCGCCTGCGCAACGACCTCGGCGTGCTGCTGCTGCGCGAGCAGAAAATCGATGAGGCGCGTTTTGAATTGATGACGGCGCTGGAGCTGGCTTCCGACAGCAGCCTGCCGGCGGTCAACCTGCTCACGCTGCTGATGGTGCAGCAGAAGACACCGGCCATGCGCAGCCTGATGCAACGCTACAAGATGAGCGCTTCGGAATGGCAGGCCGCCGTGCAGTCCTGCGAAGACCTGGTGGCCTTCTGGGGCCGGCAGGGCACGCCTTCCGCACCGTCCCGCCAGCTGTGCACGGTGCCGGCGCCGGTGTCCTTCCCGGTGGCGGTGGGCCGGAAGGGCGAGACCAGCTGAGACATGCAAACAAGGACGAGGAGATGACAGTGAAAACCCTGACCCAACAGGCCTGCCTGTGGCTGGCCTTGCTGCCGCTGGCGGCCGTGGCGGCGGAAGCGGAAAAGCAGGAGGCCGCGCAGGATTCGGCCCGGGCTCCCGTGGTGCAGAACTGGCTGGACCTGCAGCGCTCCGGCGCACAGGCTTCCAAGACGCCGCAGACCCTGACACCGCTGATCCAGGAGCGCGTGGTGAAGCGCTACCTGGACAGCTTCAATGCACCGATTCCGGTGTTCTACGCGGATATCAGCGGTACCGGCAGCAAGTCCTCGCGTTGAGGTGCTTCCTGCCAGGAGGCCAAGCATGAAGTCCCGCTACGGATGTGCAGGCAGCAGCGGCAGGATGGCCCGGCCGCGTTCGCGCCAGCGTGGGGCCATCGCCATGATGACGGCGGTGTTCCTCTTCCTGGGCATCATGTGCCTGGTGCTGGTGGTGGACACCGGCCGGCTCTATTTCGAACAGCGCCGCCTGCAACGCGTGGCGGATACCACGGCGCTGGATACGGCCACCCAGGGCGGACTGTGCAACGTCGCCGGCACCTCGCTGGTGAGCCTGGCCCGCGACAGTGCCACGCGCAACGGTTACACGGGTGATGTCGGCGTGGCGCCCAATCGTGTCACGGGCGGCTATCTCAACACGGCTGGCGGCATACGTTCCTTTGTCGCGGACAGCAGCAATATCGAAGCGGTGCAGGTGCATCTGCAGAAGCAGGTGCCGGCCAGCCTGATTGCCGGCGGCATTTTCGGGGGCCAGGTGAACCTGCAGGCACAGGCCACGGCGCGACGCGTGCCCGTCGCCACCTTTTCCGCCGGCAGCGGCCTGCTCAATGTCGATACTGCCAAATCCGCCTTGCTGAATCCGCTGCTCACCAGCCTGCTCGGCACCTCCAGCCAGATCAACCTCAATGCCGTGGCCTACCAGGGTGTGGTCGATGCCGATGTCAGCCTGCTGGACATCCTGCAGTCAGCCGGCCTGATAGGCAGCCGTGTCACCGTGGGTGCGGTGGATACGGCCCTGGATACCCAGATCACGCTGGCCGGCTTTGTCGATGCCTCCATCAATGCCCTGGACGACAGTGGTGTCGCCAATGTCGGCCTGCTGCGCAGCCAGCTGATTGGCATACGCAATGCCACGCTGCGCCTGTCCGACATTGTCGCCGTGGATGCCGCGCCCGGCATGGTGGAGGAGGCGCTCAAGGCCAATGTGAATGTGCTGGAGCTGATCATGGCGGCGGCCATGGCGGCCAACAAGGGCAATGCCGTCGCACTCAACTCCGGTGTCTCCGGCCTGGGCCTCAGCCTGCGCGTGGTCGAGCCGCCGCGCATCGCTTCCGGTGCGCCCGGCCGCAATGCCAACGGTGACTGGACCACGGAAGCCCGTACCGCGCAGGTGCAGCTGACGGCGACCATGAACAACGCCATCCTCAACATCATTTCCGGCAGCATGGCGCTGAGCGTGAACGTGGCGCAGGGCAGGGCCTGGTTTGAAGAGGCACGTTGCCGCACGCTGGCAACCGGGCAGACCGACATCAATCTGGTGGGGCAGACCGCGCTGGTTTCGATGCGCCTGGGCAATACCAGCGGCACCGGTGATGCCCTGATACAGGCCAATGTCATCGTGCCCGTGCTCGAGGCCCAGGTGGGGTTGACCGCCAATATCGGCCAGAGCGCCGAGCGCGACCTGGACTACGCCGTGGCCAACAAGAAGGAAGAATTGCCCGAGATGAAATCCATGTCCTCCGGCAATGGCCTGCATTCCTCCATCAGCCAGCTGAATGTGCACGACCTGAAAATCCTGGGCATCAATCTCGGCCTGGATGTGGGCGCGCTGCTCGCGCCGCTGCGCACCCTGCTGATCGACAGCATCCTGAACAATGTGCTGAATCCGGTGGTGGTGCCGCTGCTGGCCCTGCTGGGGGTGGCGCCGGGTACCATGGACGTGACGCTGCTGGATGTGCAGGACGGACCGGCGGTGTTGGTGGAGTGAGATGGGTCGTCATTCCCGCGCAGGCGGGAATCTTTGCGACATTTAGCGGGCCTGGAAAAGGCCCTGCCGGACTTCTGGATATTTCCGCCTTCGCGGGAATGACGGCAGGTGACTCAAGGACTCAGCGTGGCTTCCGCCGCGATATCCTGCGGCACGCTCGGCACCTGGCCTATCAGCGGCAGGGTGAGGATGGGAATGACCGGGTTGCTGCGGTAGTTCGGATAGCTGATGCGCACGGTGATGCGGCTGTTGGCCACCGAGGTGCTGACATTCACGTTGCGCAGGATGACATTGGGCAGGGCCGCCAGCTGTCGCGCGGCCTCGGCACTGGCCAGCGCCGTGGCATTGCTGACGAAGTCGTCGTCACTGGGATCTGCCTTGATGGCGGCCCGCACCGATTGCGATGATGCCGTATTGAAGGTCTGCAGCATCAGCAGGGGAAAAGCGTAGCTGACCATGGCGTAGAACACCGCGAAGACAAGGACGAAAACAATGGCGAATTCCATGGCGGCTGCGCCCCGCTGGTTACGGGCTGAGGCAGTGGCCGAACGTTTGAGCATCATGATGTTCCGTCCCCGTCCTATTCTTCTTGTGCAGGCTGGCCGGATGCCTTCCGGGCAGGACCGGCCATGACTGCTGACTACAGCCTCGTCATGCCGGCCGGGTTCAGTATAGTTCTGATTGCCTGGGCTGCTTTGTGCGGGCTGCAGGATGCCTGGCAGCTGCGCGTCTCCAATGTGCTGACCCTGGGCCTGCTGGTGATGGCCCTCTGTGCCTTGCCGGTGACAGGGCATTCCCTGACCGGGGCTGTCTGGCTGTCGGCCCTGGGTGGCTTCCTGGTGGCAGCCCTGCTGACGGTGCCCGGCTATGCCCTGGGCCAGCTGGGGGCGGCCGATGCCAAGATGCTGATGGCCTTCGGCCTGGCCAGCAGCCTGCCCGACCTGCTGGAGGCCTTTGTGGTGGCGGCGCCGCTGGCCGCCGGCATCATGTTGCTGCTGCGCTATCTCACCCGGTATCCGGCCCTGGCGCGCCTGGGCAGCCAGGGCGTGCTCGCCAACTTCATGCCGCGACCCGGCAAGTCCTTCCCCTTCGCCACCTGCCTGGCGGTGGGCGTGCTGGCCTCGCAGTGCCTGCAAATGCGGTTCTGATCCACAGACCGCGCCACCGGCCCTTTCCCTTTGCCGGCACTCTGTTATGTTCTGGCGGCGGAATGCATTCCCCGACAAGGACAGCCCCATGCTGCACAACAGCAAACTGGCAGTGCGACTGGCGGTCTGGATGGCCAGCACGGCCAGCCTGATCTTCGCCATCGGCATTTTTTTCGACTACCGCCTGTCCCGCGAGCACATCATCCGCAACAGCGAGCTGGAAGCCGCCGCCGTCATACGTTCTTCCGTCTCCGACCTGCGCGCCATGTTCCAGGGCGTGCAGCGCTCCACCGATCTTTTTGCCCGCGTGCTGGGCGACCGCAATCTTTCCCCCACGGAAATGAGCGCGCTGCTGGAGCGCGCCGTGGCCAAGAGCAATGACCTCTACGGTGCGGCGATTGCCATCGAGCCCGCGCTCAGCGGCCGCGAAGGCGGCTTCGCTCCTTATTATTTCCATGCGGGTGAAGCGCTCAGCTATGCCGACCTGGCCCAGACCTATCCGCGCGGCTATACGCAGGAGGCCTGGTTTGCCACGCCGCGGCGCGAGGGCCGCCCGCTGTGGACCGAACCCTATTTCGATGCTGGCGGCGGCAATGCGCTGATGACGACCTACAGCGTGCCCATCGTGCGCAGGCAGGATGGCAAGCCGGCTTTCTACGGTGTGGTGACGGCGGACATCACGCTGAAAAGCATACAGACCTACCTCAACCGCATACGCCTGGGCAGCAGCGGTTTCGCCTTCCTGCTCAGCGAGCAGGGCAGCCTCATCAGCTATCCCGACGACAAATACCTGCTGCAGACTTTCCCCACGGTGTTTCCCGCCATCAGCAATGACAAAGGCTGGCAGCAGGCCATCTACCAGGCGCTGGAAGGTAACAAGGGCATCGTGCGCCTGCGCTGTCCGCACCAGGAAGGGCAGTGCCTGCTGGCGTATTCGCCTTTCGGGGAAACCGGCTGGCCTTTGCTGGTGGTGTATCCGGAACAGGAAATGCTGGCGGAACTGAACCGGCATTTGTGGAAGGTGGTCATCATCGGAGCCGCCAGCATTCTCCTGCTGGTGCTGAGTGTGGGATTGATTGCCCGCTCCATCACGCGGCCGCTGGTGGCCCTGACCGCCGCTGCCGACAAGCTGGGCGGTGGCCAGATGGATGTGAACCTGCCCGTGGTGCGCGGTGACGACGAAATCGCGCACCTGGTCACGGCATTCCGCCTGATGAAATTGCGGCTGCGCGCCTATATCAACCGCATCGAGCAGGACACCGCCTCGCGCAACCGCCTGCAGGGCGAACTGGATGCCGCGCGCCAGATCCAGATGGAAATGCTGCCGCAGGCCGGCAATGCGCATCTGCACCTGCCCACGCATGAGCTGCATGCGCGGCTGCTGCCGGCCAAGGCCGTGGGCGGCGATCTCTATACCTGGTTCCGTCCCGACGACAGCCATGTCTTCCTGGTGATAGGCGATGTTTCCGACAAGGGCGTGCCGGCGGCATTGTTCATGGCGCGTGTCGTCACGCTGCTGCAGCAGCACCTGGTGCCGAATATCGCGCCGGAAGAAGTGCTGTCCCTGCTGAATGACGCGCTGGTGGAGCGCAACGACGCCTGCATGTTCGCCACCCTGAGCTGCGTGCTGGTGGACCTGGAAAGCGGCGAGCTGCGCTGGGCCAGTGCGGGCCACAGCGCGCCCATGCTCAAGCGTGGTAGCCATGTCGAAGTGCTGGCGCAGGAAAACGGGCCAGCCCTGGGCCTCATGGACAGCCAGGAATTCCCCGGCAATACCGGTGCGCTGCAGCCCGGCGACATGCTGGTGCTGTGCACCGATGGCATAGACGAGGCCATGAACCCGGCGCATGAACTTTATGGCTGGGAGCGCCTGCAGCAGTGCGTGCGCGATTTCCCGGAGGGGGGCGCCGGCAGCCTGGGGGAAGGCATACTGCAGTCCGTGCGCGACCATGCCGGCGAGGAGCCGCAGTCCGACGACATCACGCTGCTGGTGTTTGCCTGGAAAGGCCCGCGGCATATGCTGGTCAAACGCGAATGGACCCAGTTTTCCACGCGTGAATTCCCGGCACAGATTCCGGCTTCTGCCGACCTGTTCCAGTGGCTGGCGGACTGGTGCGGCGAAAACGGTGCGGATGCCGACGCCTTGCACGACCTCAAGCTGGTGGCGGAAGAGGTTTTCGTGAACATCGTGCATTACAGCGGCCTGCCGCGCAGCGCCCAGGTCAGCATGCAGCTGGCGCGCAGCGGCCAGGAGATAGGCATGGAATTCATCGATGCCGGCCGGCCCTGGAATCCGCTGGCGGACAGTCCGGAGCCGGAGCTGGGCGTGGACAGCGAGGAGGTGGAGATAGGCGGCCTGGGCGTGCACCTGGTGCGCGAACTGACGGATGAGCAGGTTTATCGTCGCGAGTTTTCCGACAACCGTTTCTGTGTGGTGAAAAAGCTGTGAAACCAGAACCAATCAATCATGGGGCAAGCAAGGAGCAGAGGTCATGGCACTGACAAGCAACATCATCGAGCAGCAGGGCGGCAAGGTCATACGCGTGGCCCTGAAAGGCGAGCTGGACACGCTGACGGCGCCGGATTGCGAACGCGAGCTGGCTGCCGCTGTGCGGCCCGGCATGGACATGCTGGTGCTGGACATGAAGGAGCTCAGCTATATCAGCTCCGCGGGACTGCGTGTGGTCTTCAAGGCGGCCAAGCAGGCCAAGGCGGCCGGGGCGCGTTTTGCGCTGGCCAATCGCCAGCCGCAGATCGTGAAGGTCTTCGAGATCGTGAAGGCGCTGCCGGATATCAACATCTTCCGGGATGACAACGAGCTGGATGATTATCTGGGGGCGATGCAGGAGAAGGCGTTGCGTGGGGAGGATTGAGGCTCTGCCTTTGAATTTAACTCTAGTCCTCTAATTACACTGTCATCCCCGCGAAAGCGGGGATCCAGCGCCTTTTTCTGAATCATGAGCTGCCAGGTGTTAGCGCAAGGCATGAGCCGTCAAAGACGCTGGGCCCCGGCCTTCGCCGGGGCGACAAGAGCTTCGTAGCATGGCGTTCCTTAGAAAATTCCTTCCTCAGCCTCAGCCTCAGCCTCAGCCTCAGCCTCAGCCCTGCAATGCCCCCAGCACCACGCGCGTGACTTCGAAGCGCTGCGTGGCATCCTCGCTGGGCAGGGCGAAACGCAGTTTGTCGCCGCCTTCGAGTTTGTAGCGTTTGGGCTGGGTCTGTATCAGTTTTACCAGGCGCATGGGATCGATACGGGTTTCGCTGGAAAACTCCAGGCGGCCGCCGGAGGGCCCGACATCGATCTTGCGTATGCCCAGGCCCTCGGCTTCCAGCTTGACGGCCGTGACGGCAAACAGGTTCTTCACCGGATCCGGCAGCAGGCCGAAACGGTCAATCATCTCCACCTGCAATTCATCCAGCTCGTCCTGCGTCTTCGCATTGCTGATGCGTTTGTAGAGCATCAGGCGGTTATGCACATCTGGCAGGTATTCATCCGGAATCAGCGCGCTGATACGCAGGTTCACTTCGGTGGCCAGCTCCAGCGGCTGGTCCAGGTTGGGCGTCTTGCCGGCCTTGATGGCCTTGACCGCGCGCTCCAGCATTTCCATATACAGCGTGAAGCCCACGGTATTGATATTGCCGCTCTGTTCCTCGCCCAGCAGCTCACCGGCGCCGCGGATTTCCAGGTCGTGGCTGGCCAGGGAGAAACCGGCACCGAGGTCGTCGGCCTGGGCGATGGCTTCCAGGCGCTTTTCCGCATCGCCGGTCATGGCTTTCACATTCGGCGTCAGCAGGTAGGCATAGGCCTGGTGGTGGGAACGGCCGACACGGCCGCGCAGCTGGTGCAGCTGCGCCAGGCCGAGTTTGTCGGCGCGGTCCATGATGATGGTGTTGGCGCTGGGCACGTCGATGCCGGTCTCTATGATGGTGGTGCAGACCAGCACATTGAACTGCTTGTGGTAGAACTGCTGCATCACCTGTTCCAGTTCGCGCTCACGCATTTGGCCATGGGCAATGCCTATGCGCGCCTCCGGCACCAGCTTGCGCACTTCCTCGGCGGTTTTCTCTATGCTGTCCACTTCGTTGTGCAGGTAATACACCTGGCCGCCGCGCAGCAGCTCGCGCAGCACGGCTTCCTTGACCACGGCGGGATTGGATTCGCGCACGAAGGTTTTCACGGCCAGGCGCTTGGCGGGCGGCGTGGCGATGATGGACAGGTCGCGCATGCCCGAGAAGGCCATGTTCAGCGTACGCGGAATCGGCGTGGCGGTCAGCGTCAGCATGTCCACTTCAGCGCGCAGGTTCTTCAGCGCTTCTTTATGGCGTACGCCGAAACGGTGTTCTTCGTCGACAATGATGAGGCCCAGGTTCCTGAAGGACACATCCGGCTGCAGCAGTTTGTGCGTGCCTATGATGATGTCTATCTTGCCGTCGGCCAGCTGCTCCAGCGCCGTGTTCTGTTCCTTGCTGGTCTTGAAGCGTGACAGCACTTCTATCTTCACCGCCCAGTCGGCAAAGCGGTCGCGGAAATTCTCGTAATGCTGCTGCGCCAGCAGGGTGGTGGGGACCAGCACCGCCACCTGGCGGCCATCCTGCACCGCGACAAAAGCCGCGCGCATGGCGACTTCGGTCTTGCCGAAACCCACGTCGCCGCAGACCAGTCTGTCCATGGGACGCGGCGCGCGCAGGTCGCTGATGGTGGAAATGATGGCCGCGGCCTGGTCGGCGGTTTCCTCGAAGGGAAAGCCGGAAGAAAACAGCGCGTAATCCGCGTCGCTGAAACCGAAGGCATGGCCGGGACGCGCGGCGCGGCGGGCATAGATGTTCAGCAGCTCGGCAGCGGTGTCGCGTACTTGTTCCGCAGCTTTGCGGCGCGCCTTGGTCCACTGCTCGGTGCCCAGGCGATGCAGTGGCGCCATGGCATCGTCGGCGCCGGAATAGCGGGCGATCAGGTGCAGGCTGGCCACGGGCACATAGAGCTTGGCGCTGTCGGCGTATTCCAGCAGCAGGAATTCCTGGGCCTGGTTGTCGACCTCCAGCGTCACCAGGCCCTGGTAGCGGCCGACACCGTGGTCGATATGCACCACCGGTGCGCCCGGCTGCAACTCGCTCAGGTTCTTGATGACGAGTTCGGCGGACACATCCTGGCTGGTGGCCTTGCGGCGGCGACGCTGCATCACGCGCTGGCCGAAAAGCTGGGATTCCGCCACCAGGGCGACCGCGGGATTTTGCAGCCACAGGCCCTGTTCTAGCGCCGCCACCGTGATGGCCGGCGCCGGATTGTCGTCGGCGAGAAAATCCTGCCAGCTGGCAACGGCGCGTGGCTTCACGCCGGCGCGGGCAAAAAGCTCCAGCAGGCTTTCACGGCGGCCGGCACTTTCCGCGCAGAAGAGCAGGCGGGTGCTGCTGTGGTTCTGCATGAACTGCAACAGTTCGCGCAGTGGTTGTTCGGCCTTGGCATCCACCGGCAGCGCTGGCGGCGCGTGGAAGGGCAGGTTGTGGCGGCCGGCGCCTTCTTCCAGCGGACCGGCCTGCCAGTCCACGCGGGGAAAGCGGTTGATGCCGGCAAAGAGTTCATTGTCGCGCAGGAAAAGCCGTTCCGGCTCCAGCAGCGGCCTGGTCGTATCGTGGCGGCGGTCTTCGTAACGGTTCTGGATTTCCTGCCAGAAATGCGCGATCTGCGTGTTGGCCGCGCCATCCAGCATCAGCAGGCTGTTGGCGGGCAGGTAGTCAAAGAGCGTGCCGGTCTCGTCGAAGAACAGCGGCAGGTAGTATTCAATGCCGCTGGCGGCCAGGCCGTTGACCACGTCCTGGTAGACGGGACAGCGTTTGGGATCGCCAAAAAAGGCGCCGGCCCAGGCATCGCGGAAATGCCGTATGGCATTCTTGTCCAGCGGGAATTCCTTGGCGGGCAGCAGTTCCAGCCTGTCCACGCTTTCAATGGTGCGCTGCGTTTCCGCATCGAAGCGGCGCAGGGTTTCAATCTCGTCGTCGAAGAGCTCTATGCGCAGTGGCGATTCCGAGCCCATGGAATAGAGGTCGATCAGGCTGCCGCGCACGGCGAATTCGCCATGCTCATAGACCGTGTCCACGGCTACATAGCCGGCCCCTTCCAGCTGCCGGCGGAATTCCGCGATATCCACTTTCTGTTTCACCGCCAGCGACAGCGAACGGCCACCCAGCCAGCCGCGCGGCGCGATACGGTGCGCCAGCGTGGTCACCGGCACCACCAGTACCCCGCGCTGCAGCACCGGCAGGCGGGCCAGGGTCTTGAGGCGGGCGGAGACGATGTCCTGGTGCGGCGAGAACTGGTCGTAGGGCAGGGTTTCCCAGTCCGCGAAATGCAGCACCGGCAGGCGGCCGTCCAGGAAGAAGGCCAGTTCGTCCTCGAGGCGGTTGGCCGACTGCGTGTCCGCGGTCACCACCACCACCGGGCCCGCATGCGTTTCCGCGGCAGCCGCCAGGGTCAGGGCCAGGCCGGATCCGCTAAGGGCGCCGAAATGGCGGCGGTCACCGGCTTTCGTGGGCAGGGTGGGGAGGGCGGGCAGGGCCGCGGGCTGGCCAAGCGGCAGGGACTGCTGGGACATCGGGAATCTCGTCTATCTCGGATAGCAAAAGTCGGGCGCAAAAGTCGGGCAGAAACGACAAAAGCCGCAAATGAAGCGGCGGGGGGGATTCTATCCGGGGGAGGACGTAAACGAAAACGGACCGCGCTGCGGTCCGTCTGCAGGGTTTTTGCCGGCTTATTCGTCCACCACGAAGGTGACCAGCATGTCCACCCGGTACTGGGTGATCTTGCCGTTGCTGACATCCACCTTCATTTCCTTGATCCAGGCGCCGCGCACGTCGCGCAGGGTCTTGCTGGCACGCTTGACGCCATTGTTCACGGCGTCGTCGAAGCTGGTGCTGGAAGTGGAAATGATCTCGGTGACACGGGCAATGCTGTTCTTGCTGCTGCTTTTTGCGGTCCTGGCCATGGTCTTGCTCCTTGCAGGGAATTGCGGATGGGGACTTAAAGCCTAGC
>DASUXS010000105.1:0-2648 GCA_036377855.1 Moraxellaceae bacterium | reverse complement strand
GGCCCCCAACCTGGCCGAAGCCTTCGCGGTGCGGGCGCTGTTCAACCGCAGCTACCCCAACCACAGCTTCTACATCATGGAGCCGCAGTCTTTTTCCTATACCACCCACGGCGATCTCTGGGACTTCCTCTACGACGAATTCCTGGCGCGCCGCCACGGCATCTTCCTGCCCTTCACGCTGGAGATGGGCTCCTGGCTGTGGGTGAAGAAAAATCCGCGCCAGCTCTTCTCCTGGTTCGGGCATTTCAATCCCATACTGCCGCACCGCCTGCAGCGCGTGCTGCGCCGCCACCTCACGCTCTTTGATTTCCTGATTGCCGCCACCGCCTCGCACGAGGCCTGGCTGCCGCGCGGCATGCAGCGTGATGACTACCGCCAGGAAGGCATGCGGCGCTGGTTCCATGACGGCAGCGATGCCAACCTGCGCGTGGAAGACGCGCCCATGAACAACAAGGGCCGCTGAGCGGCCCTTGTTGTTTCTGCAAGCTTCAATCAATTCACAGCATCAGGGACAGACCGTGGCATTGCTGCCGCAGACCGCGCCTTCGCGTATCCAGCTCAGGATGGTGCTGTACTGCTGGCGACCCAGCACTGTGCCGGTGTCGATGCGCACGCCACCGCCATGGGTGGGATTGGTGGGCTTGGTCAGCAGGCGGCTGTTTTCCGGATCGCGCAGGTCCACGCGCTCCATGACGCGGCGATACACGCTGCTGTCCGCAGTCCAGTACACCGGCACGCCGGCATGGGCGCCGGCATTGCCGGTGGCACTGTGGCAGCTGGTGCACTGCGCCGTGACGTCGGTGGTGAGTATGGGCAGCACATCATCGGCGAAAGTGAGCTGGCGCGGCGTCCTGGCCACACTGCTGTCCACCGTGATCACGCTGCTGACCGGCGTGCCGGCGCCCTTGCCATTGCTGACCGTGAGCTCGATTTCGTAATTGCCGTTCACCACCGCGCCGCTGGTGACCAGCGTCGGCCGTGCCGTTCCGGCATTGAGCAGGCTGGCATTGCCGCCACCCGGCTGCGATTTCAAGCGCCAGCTGTAGCTCAGCGCGAAGGAGCTGGCATTGCCATCGAGTTGCAGCGGCAGTGTCTTCACCGTGCGGCTGGCACCCGGACGCGCCACGGCATGGCCGGGCTCTATCACCTTGCCGCTGGCATCGAAGAGCGTGCTGTCGCCCAGGAAGGAGGCCAGCAGGGTGGGCGCACCTGTCGGGGTTTTCCAGAAACTTTCGAAATTGCGCAGCGACATGGGCATGAGGCCGCGGTGGTAGACGTAATCGGCAATGCGGCTGCGGTAGGCGATGAATTTCTCGTAGCTGGAGAAATTGATGGCATTGGCCAGGCTCACGTTGTTGCCGTCCACCAGGGTGGTCACGTTCTCGCCCGCGGTCGTGCCCTGCAGGGAATGGCAGCCCAGGCAGTGCGGCTCCACCACCTGTTTAAAGAGCTGCTCCACGCCCACCGGACGCGCCGGGAAGGAGGGATTCTGCGTCCAGCCCTCCGGGACATAGTCGTCATCGCTGCTGGCGCGATTCAGCGTGGCACCGTAACGGCCTTCCGCCAGGGCGATGGCGTAGTCCGCATCCCAGTGACCGTTGGTGGTGGCCAGGGGGCGGGCGCGCATCTCGCCGAAGGAGGCATGCACATACTGGTTGATGAGGCGCAGGCCGCTTTCCAGCTGCGTGCGCTGGTAGCCGGACTGCGCGGAATACTCCAGCTGCGCGGCATCGATGAGGTTGAACTTGGCGGAGCGCAGGGACTGCGCCTGGAAGCTGCCGTCCGGATTCAGCGGCAAGGTCTGGCCACCGTGGCAGGACCAGCAGATGCCGGGCATGTGCTTGCTGCCGCGGCCGTCGAGGTCGGCGGAGGCGATGCGCTTGCCGCTGCTGTCATAGGTGAAGAACTTGGTGATCTTCATGGCACCGTTGTCGCTGGCGCCGTCTTCATTGGCGGGCGAGAACTCGATGGCATTGGTACCGATGAGGTAGCGCGAATCCTGCGAGATCGCCGCTTCCACGTTCAGCGGACCGTAGTTGGTGCTGCTGCCCGGCTGCAGGGCGACAACGTAGTTGTTCACGAACACCGCGATACGGCCGGTGGCGGCATCACGCCGCGCATACATGTCGCGGCCATAACCCAGGTCCTTGGCATCGCGGAAGATCACATGCGTGTCCACGCCGGCATCGAAACCGTTGCGGGCTTTCCAGGCAGCCAGGGTAGTACGCGAGCTGGTGGGGTCCACTGCCTTGTAATAGGCCTCGCCGTAGGCCGCGGAATTGATCTGGCTGAGGGGCAGGTCGATCAGGCCGGTATCGGATTTGCTGATGACCAGCGTATCGCCCTCGCGGCGCAGCAGCAGCGTGGTGGCCACGGACGACTCCACCTGCAGGCGCAGGCCGCCGGCCTGCGACAACAGGATGTCTTTCTCGGTTTTCGTGCCGGCGGCCGGCCAGCTGCCACTGCGGATTTCGCTGCGGCCATCGTCATGGGTGATCACCAACCGGTAATTGCCCGCGGCCGTGCCGGTCTTGGGACCGATATTCACCTCATATTCCCCGGCGCCCAGCGGTGCCTGGGTATTGGGATACAGCAGGAAGCTGTTGGGCGTTTCCGCCGCCACCGGCACCCGCGTGATCTCGGTATCG
>DASUXS010000104.1:0-3594 GCA_036377855.1 Moraxellaceae bacterium | reverse complement strand
GCGATGACGATGAGGAAGAGGGCTGGGTGGCGGGCTAAGGGTGTTTCCGTAGGAGCGGCTCCAGCCGCGAACCTTCTGGCCGTCTGCTGTTTGGTTCGCGGCTGAAGCCGCTCCTACGGACCCCGGGTTTGCGGTAGAGTCGGGCCTTTCGCGATTGCTGCTCCGGTATCCTCATGTCGTCCTCTCAGAACAACGCTGCCCAGAACACGGTGGCCCGCCTGCTCATCACCTGCCCGGACAAACCCGGCATCGTCAGCGCGGTATCCAATTTCCTCTATAACCACGGCGCCAACATCACCGACCTCGACCAGCATTCCACCGAGGCCGAGGGCGGCACCTATTTCATGCGCCTGGAATTCCAGACGCCGCACCTGGACCTGTCGCGGCAGGTGCTGGCCCAGACCTTCGGCGAGGCGGTGGCCAGCCGTTACGGCATGGACTGGCGCATCAGCTATGCGGCGGACCTGAAGAAAGTCGCCATACTGGTGTCCAAGGTCGACCACGCGCTGCTGGAGTTGTTGTGGCGCTGGTCCCGCGGTGCATTGCCCTGCGAGGTTGCCTGTGTCATCAGCAACCATGAGGACCTGCGCCAGAACGTTGAGCGCTTCAACGTGCCCTTCCATGTGGTGCCGGTGAACCGCGACAACAAACCCGAGGCTGAAGCGAAAATCCAGGCACTGCTCAGTGGCTGCGACCTGGTGGTGCTGGCGCGCTACATGCAAGTCCTGTCCGGCGAGTTTGTCGCGAACTGGCCGCATCGCATCATCAACATCCATCACTCCTTCCTGCCGGCTTTTGTCGGTGCCGATCCCTATCGCCAGGCGCATGACAAGGGCGTGAAACTGATAGGCGCCACCGCGCATTACGTGACGGCGGACCTGGACCAGGGGCCCATCATCGAGCAGGACGTGGACCGTGTTTCCCATCGCGACGATGTGCTGACGCTGCGTGACCTGGGCCAGGACGTGGAGCGCAATGTGCTGGCGCGCGCGGTGAAATGGCATCTGGAAGACCGCATCATCGTGCACGGCAACAAGACGATAGTTTTTAACTGAGCGCTGTTCTTTCAGGGAAGAAAACATGCAGGCTTTTTACGCGCTGATCGACCGTCTCGAGCGTTGCAACGACGAAGAAAAGCAGGCCCACGAAGCCATGCTATGGGCCACCTTCGGCCTGGATGCCTGCGTGCTGGCGCTGGACATGAGCGGTTTCTCGCGCACCGTGCATGCCAAGGGCATCATCAGCTATCTCGCCCGCATCCGCCGCATGCAGCAGATTTCGGCGCCGCTGGTGCAGGCGCATGGCGGCGAGGTGGTGAAATACACGGCGGACAACCTGATGGCGGTGTTCACCGACTCCACCCAGGCCCTGCAGGCAGCGGCCGCCATACGCGCGGCCTGCATTTCGCTGCCGGAACCACTGGAAGTTTCCATAGGCCTGGATCTGGGCCGTTTCCTCCATGTGCCCCATACCGATTGTTTCGGCGATCCGGTGAATGTGGCTTTCAAGCTGGCAGAAGACATTGCCGGCAACGGCGAGATCCTGGCCAGCGCCGAGGTGTTCGAAGCCGCCGGCGTGGCCGCGCCGGCAGACGGCTGGAGCGAATCGCATATCTCCGGGCTGGATATCGCCTATGCTGCTTTACCCTGAACGCTGTTTTGAAGAGGGAGACCTGTCATGAAGCTCACGGATTTTTCGCTGAATACCCTGGAAGGGGGCCACCTCGACATGGCCACCCTGCGTGACAAGGTGGTGCTGCTGGTGAATGTAGCCAGCCAGTGCGGGCTGACGCCGCAGTACAAAGGCCTGGAGGCGCTGTACCAGGAATACGGTGCTCGCGGCCTGGTGGTGCTGGGCCTGCCCTGCAATCAATTCGCCGGCCAGGAGCCGGGCACGGCGGCGGAAATCCGCCAGTTCTGTTCCCTCAATTACGACGTGAGCTTTCCGCTGACGCAGAAAGTGGAAGTGAATGGCGCCAACCGTCATGCGCTCTACCACTGGCTGACCGGCGAGAAGGCGGCGTTTCCCGGTGACATCACCTGGAATTTCGAAAAATTCCTGGTCGGCCGCGATGGCGAGGTGAAAGCGCGCTTCTCGCCCAAGACAGCGCCGGAAGACCCGGCCATACGCGAATCCATAGAGAGCCTGCTGTGACAGGCACGCCCTCTTCCGTAGGAGCGGCTTCAGCCGCGAACCGCCGGCGAAAATCCCTGCGCTATCTTTTAGATTGGTGTTGCTAGTTCGCGGCTGAAGCCGCTCCTACGGTCCTGCCATTTATGCCGTCATCGCTTTCCGGCCGCCTGGGCCTGCTGCTCACGCTGTATATCTGCCAGGGCCTGCCCACCGGCGTGTTCACGCAGGCCCTGCCTGCCATCCTCCGCCAGTACGGCGTCTCGCTGACCGTCATCGGTTTCAGCGGCCTGCTGGCCATGCCCTGGGCGCTGAAGTTCCTGTGGGCGCCCTATGTGGAAAAACATTTTTCCGCCCGCATCGGCCAGCGCCGCAGCTGGATATTGCCCATGCAGCTGGCGGCGCTGCTCACCTTGCTGGCCATTGCCTTTTTCGATCCGCACCGTCTGGACAGCCGCGACGGCATCGCCACTTTTTTCCTGCTGATGCTGCTGGTGAATCTGTTCGCCGCCACCCAGGACATCGCCACCGATGGCCTGGCCGTGCGCACCCTGTCTTTCCATGAGCGCGGCCTGGGCAATGGCGTGCAGGTGGCGGGTTACCGCCTGGGCCTGATCGTGGGCGGCGGCCTGCTGCTGTATTTCATGGGTGCCTGGAGCTGGCAGGCTTCCTTCATCTTCCTGGTGCTGCTGCAGGCGGCGCTGACCTTGCCCATTCTTTTTTACCGCGAGCCGCCCGCCATCGTGGAGCCGCCGCGTGAACGCGAACGTTACTGGCATGCCTTCACCAGTTTTTTCGATCGCCCCGGCCTGCGTGGCTGGCTGGTGGTGCTGGTCACCTACAAGCTGGGCGAGTCGCTGGGCTCGGCCATGGTCAAACCCATGCTCAAGGACATGGGCCTGAACCTGAAGGAAATCGGGCTGATGGTGAGTCTGGTGGGCTCGCTCGCGGCCCTGGCAGGAGCCCTGCTCGGTGGCTGGCTGACCGCGAAGCTGGGGCGGGTGCGCGCCATCATAGGCTTCGGCTTCCTGCAGGCCGTGTCGGTAGCAGCGTATGCCTTGCTGTCCTGGCGCCATGACCAGGGCGCGCCGGTGGACCTCATGCTGGTGTCGGCCATCAACGGCCTGGAGCATTTCGCCAGCGGCATGGCCATGGCGGCCCTGCTGACGGCGGTAATGGACCTGTCGCGACCCACGCATGCCGCTTCGGATTTCACCGTGCAGGTCAGCATCCTGGCCATCTTTGGCGGCAGCTTCTACCTGCTGGCGGGGATCACGGCGGAAACCCTGGGTTTCACCGGCTATTTCCTGCTGTCAGGCGCGCTGTCCCTGCTGCTGCTCTGGCCCGCCGCCGTGTATTCGCGGCGCCTGCCGGCCCTGCAGCAGGCCTCGGGCCAGGCCGTCAACCAGATCTAGACGGGCCAGGACTAGACGGGGCAGGGGTTCCGGCTGCCGGGCTTTCACG
>DASUXS010000103.1:0-18717 GCA_036377855.1 Moraxellaceae bacterium | reverse complement strand
TCCTGCGTGCCTTGCTCAAGCAACCCGTCGACGTGACCCCGGTATGGATGATGCGCCAGGCCGGCCGCTACCTGCCGGAATACCGTGCTACCCGCGCCAAGGCCGGTGACTTCATGGCGCTGTGCCAGAACCCGGAGCTGGCCTGCGAGGTCACGCTGCAGCCGCTGCAGCGTTATGCCCTGGATGCCGCCATCCTGTTCTCGGACATCCTCACCATTCCCGACGCCATGGGCCTGGGCCTGCATTTCGAAGCCGGCGAAGGGCCGCGTTTCCGCAAGACGGTGCGCACCGAGGCCGATATCGCCGCGCTGCCCATTCCCAAGTCCGAAAGCGACCTGGGCTATGTGATGGCCGCGGTGAAAACCATACGTTCCGCCCTCGGTGGCAGCGTGCCGCTGATTGGTTTTTCCGGCAGCCCCTGGACCCTGGCCACCTATATGGTCGAAGGCGGCTCCACACGCGATTTCCACATCATCAAACGCATGGTCTACGACACGCCGGAACTGGCGCATGCGCTGCTGGAAAAAATCGCGCTGTCCGTCATCGACTACCTGAACGCGCAGATACGCGCCGGCGCCCAGGCCGTGCAGATTTTCGATACCTGGGGCGGTGTGCTGCCGGGTCCGACCTATCGCGAGTTCTCGCTGGCCTATATGCAGCGCATCGTCGCCGGCCTGATACGTGAAAACGAAGGCCGCCGCGTGCCGGTCATCCTCTTCACCAAGGGCGGCGGCCAGTGGCTGGCCGACATGGCCGATACCGGTGCCGATGCCCTGGGCCTGGACTGGACCACGGACATCGCCAAGGCCCGCGCCCAGGTGGGCTCACGCGTGGCGCTGCAGGGCAATATGGATCCCAGCATGCTGTTCGCGAACCCGGAGCGCATACGCAGCGAAGTCGCCACCATCCTGCGCGGTTTCGGCCATGGCAACGGCCATGTCTTCAACCTCGGCCATGGCATAGACCAGAAAGTCGATCCGGTTAATGCAGGTGTTTTTATCGATGCTGTACATGAATTGTCGGCCAAGTATCACCAGCATTGAGGCCGCGGCCGGCGTGCCGGAATGTTTTTGCTAGTATGAATAGCCGGGTCTGACCCGGCTTTTTCTTTTTGGCGCCTCATGTTTGGGGCGGGAGCCATGGCATGGGCATTTTTTCCGGCACCCGTGAACTGCGGCGGCTGCGCGAGCTGATCGGCATCCTGCTGCGTTACGGTTTTGACGACCTGGTGCAGTGGCTGGGCCTGGAGGGCAAGGCGCGGCTGATAGAGCGCTTCCTGATCCGTGAACTGCCGGCCGAGGTACGACGCCAGCCGCCCGAGGTGAGGGCACGGCTGGCCCTGGAAGAGATGGGCCCCACCTTCATCAAGTTCGGGCAGATCCTGGCCACGCGCGTGGACCTGCTACCGGAGGAATGGATACGGCAGCTGGAAGGCCTGCAGGACCAGGCGCAGGCCCTGCCCTTCGCGCAGCTGCGCCCGCAGATCGAGAAAAGCCTGGGCCAGCGCCTCAGCGACTGTTTCCGCGAGCTCGAGGAAACACCGGTGGGCGTGGCGTCCATGGCCCAGGTGCATCGTGCTGTCACCCATGCCGGCGAGGCGGTGGTGCTCAAGGTGCGCAAACCCGGCATAGAAGCCACCATACTGGCCGACCTCCGCCTGATGCGGCAGCTGGCGGAAATCGCCGAGGCGCAGTCGCCGGACATGCGCAAATTCCAGCCCGTGGAAATCATGCAGGAATTCGAGCGTTCCCTGCTGCGCGAACTGGACTTCAGCATTGAAGGCCGCAATGCCGACCGCATGCGTGAAAACCTGCGTGGCCTGGATTTCATCCATGTGCCGAAAATCTACTGGGACTGGACCTGCGAAGACCTGAATGTGCAGGAATTCGTGCGCGGCATTCCCGCTAAACAAGTGGCGGAGCTGGATGCCGCCGGCATAAACCGTCGCCAGATCGCCCGTCGTGGCGCGCGCGCCGTGTGGAAGATGATGCTGGAGGACGGTTTCTTCCATGCCGATCCGCATCCCGGCAATTTCATCATCCTGCCCGGCAACCGCATCGCCATGCTGGACTTCGGCATGGTGGGACGGCTGACGCCGACACGGCGCGACCAGCTCATACGCCTGATACGTTGCGTACTTTTGCAGGAACCGGAAAACGCCACCCTGGTCCTGATCGAATGGACCGGTGGCCGCTTCGTCAACCGTGAAGCCCTGAATGCCGAAGTCGCCAACCTGCTGGAGCATTTCGACGGCGTGGCGCTGGAAGACCTGGATGTGGCCGGCCTGCTCAACGACGTCGCGGGCATACTGCGCAACCACAATGTGCGCCTGCCCAGCGACATCACGCTGCTGGTGAAGGCCTGCCTCACGCTGGAAGGTTTCGGCCGTCTCATAGACCCGGATTTCCAGCTGATGGCGGAAGCTACGCCGCTCCTTAAACGTACGCTGGTGAACCGCTATGCGCCGCGGCAGCTGGCCAAGTCTTTCCGCGTGCGGGCGCTGGATGTGGTGGAGCGTCTCTACAATCCGTCAACGCCCCTGTTCGGCCATCCGGTGCATGGCAATGGCAGCGGCCCGGTGCTGGACCCGGGCGAAATCGAAAAGCTGGTGAACCGGCTGGAAAAGGCCAGCCACCGGCAATCACGCGCCATCCTGCTGGCCAGCCTCTTCATTGTCAGCGGCCTGCTCACGCAGCTGCCCACCGGGCCGCATCTGCTGGGCCTGCATGTGCTGGGACTGCTCAGCCTGTTCGGCTGCACGTTTTACTGGCTGTGGATGCTGGCCAATATCTGGTGGACGGAGCGGGGCCATCGCTCCTGAAAAGCAGAAGGAAAAAACGCATGTCCGAGCTGAATGATCCGCGGGTGTTTTTTGCAGCGGAACGCACGCTGCTGGCCTGGAACCGCACCAGCCTGTCGCTGATGGCTTTCGGCTTCGTGATCGAGCGCTTCGGGCTCTTCATGAAAATCTACGGCCATCCCGCGAGTGACACGGGCCGTGGCCTGTCCTTCTGGGTGGGCATTGCCTTCATCCTGCTGGCCTGCGTGATTTCCGTGGCCTCGGCACAGCAATACCGGCGTTTCCTGAAGTCGCTGAAGCCGGTGGAAATCCCCGAGGCGCATCGCTCGGACATGGGAGCCCTGGTGAACTTCCTGGTGGCGGCCCTGGGCCTGATCCTGGCCGCCTACCTCACCGTCTCCGCGTTTGTGGGCTAGCGCTGCAATTTACGGATGGCCGACACCGGAAACACCATGTCGAAATCCGTCACCTTCACACAGGCCACGACACGGCCCTGGCTGATATCCGGAAATTCCGCCGCATCAAAGCGCGAGGCCAGCAGCGAGGCGGGACGGACATGCCCGCGCGCTTCCGGCGTGTAGATGAATTCGCGGCCCTTGAACCATTGCGCCAGCGTGCGCAGCTTGCGCGGCACCCAGCTGGCATTGAAAGGAATCCGGAAAAAGCGCGGGCGGAAACTCAGTTCGGCAAACACCTTGCCATCACGCGACAACCTCACCTCATCCACGCCATCGGCGCCATAGCGCACCTGGAAATCGCAGCGATCCTTGGGAATGCCCCAGTTCTCGTGCCCGTTCACCACCGACTCCCAGGTGGAGACGAAGATGCGGCTGATGGAGAGGTGGCGGCTGTTCGTGAACTGCAGCGAGCCGGGAATGTAGAGCAGCTCGTGGTAGGGCCCGGCGTTGGAGCTCTGGTAGTCCACGAACATCACATAGGCGAGACGGCCGCGGCGGCTGGCTTGCTGTTCCGGGCCTATGAAGGACTGCTCGTCCAGGACATTGCGCGGCAGGCCGATCGCCAGGATGTAGCCCTGGCCGCGCAGCTGCCAGGGGGCCGGAGCGCGGGGAACGACGGGCAGGTTTTCAAAGGAGGACATGACGGCAACTCCGGGGCAGGGGAGATACATGACTGATTGGTCGCGAAGTGTAGCGGGCAGGACGGGGCCGGGCCAAGGGGAAAAACGGAGAAAGGGGGAAGAGGCGATCAGCTGCCGCCGTAGAGCAGCTCGTCCGTGGCGGCGGCCATGCGGATGTCGTTGCCGTGCACGCCATTCAGCCGGTGCGTCCACCAGCTCACCTGGCAACGGCCCCAGGCGATGACGATTTCCGGATGGTGGTTTTCGGCTTCGGCCAGGCGTGCTATGCGCTGCGCCAGGGCCAGGGACTGCAGGAAGTTGGCGGTGGGGTAGGCCTTGCAGAGGCGCCATTCACCGTCCTGCTGCTCGAGCTGCCAGTCCACCAGGTCCCGCATGGCCGTACGTGCTTCTGCTTCGAGCAGGGCACGGGCCTCGGGACCCAGGGGCTGGCAGATGGCCATCAGCCGCAGCGCGCCGTGATGGAGTCGGGATCGGTCTTGCCCTTGGCCTTCATTTCGTCCGTGGGCTGGGCCGGATTGGGATTCTGGCCGGCACGCAGGGCGCCGGGCACCAGCATGTCCTGGCGCAGGCCGGAGAGCAGTTGCTTGAGCTTGTCGGGCTGGTAGCTGTCGACGCGGTGCTGCAGCACATAGACCATGTCGCCGCGGGTGAAGACCAGGAAGCCGTAGTAGTAGCTGGTGCTGGTCACGCCTTCGGGCAGGGCGGTGTTCTTCATGTCCAGGCTGACCACGCCGAACATGGCGTCGCCACGGCCGGTGTCCACGAATTCACGCAGCATGGATTCGCTCTTGGCGATGCCTTCGGCCTTGGGCAGCACATCGCGCAGATAGTTGCTCAGCACCTGTTCGTCGATGGTGCGCTCGCTGGCGAAGGAGGGCACGTCGGCCATGGGGTGCTGGCCGATCTTGAGGTAGTCGATGCGGAAGAAGCGGTTGCTGCTGTCCCAGACATTGAGCGTGCCGCCCTTGGCGTCGCATTGCTCGGTCAGGGTGACGGCGCCGCGGAAGGCGGTGCTGTCCAGGGAGAGGGAATAGGCGCGGGCCGGGGCATGGTAAAGGCCGGTTTCCTGCGGACCGGGCGTGCTGGAGCAGCCGGCAAGCAGCGCGGCGGACAGGGCAATACCGGTTAGCTGAAGACGCATGTCACATCTCTCCCTAGGGCGGGCCAGGCGGCCTTTCAAAAATGGGCTGGGGTGGGCGGAGGCCGGCTCTTGTTCTTGTGGCGCCCCCCTTTCGTTCTCGACAGGGCGGGCTGGCCGGGGCCGCGCAGCCTGCCGATGATACCCGGCTCCCGCCCCGACCGGAACCGCCTGCATATTTTGCACGATTCAGCCAACCAGTTGACTTACAGCAAGGCAGTAACTGCGCTAGAAATAGGGAATACGCGATACCTCCTCCTTAAGGAAGCGCAGTCATGGAACTCGATGCCGGCCCAGGTGCAGCCATCTATAACAAAGCCACCCTGCTGGCCTACGACCTCTGGGTACTGGGGTTGTCCAACCGCTACGCCTGGCAGTGTCCGACCGAGACCCTGCTGGCGCATTTCGAGCAGCATGTCGGCCCCCGCCACCTGGATATCGGTGTCGGCACGGGCTACCTGCTGGACCATTGCCGTTTCCCGGTACCCAATCCCGTCGTGGTGCTGGCCGACCTCAATGGCGCCAGCCTGGAAGCGGCCGCCCACCGTATTCGCCACCTGCATCCCAAACAGCACCAGGTGAACGTGATGCAGGCCTTCAAGCTGCCAGAGGCGCCCTTCGACTCGGTGAGCATGAATTACCTGCTGCACTGCCTGCCCGGCCGGCTGGCCGACAAGGCACCGGCCATCAGCCATGCCGCGGCGCAGCTGCGTCCGGGCGGCGTGCTCTTCGGCGCCACCATCCTGGGTGAGGGGGTGCGGCACAACCTCTTTGGCGGGGTGCTGATGCAGGCCTATAACTGGCGCGGCATCTTCAGCAACCGCGAGGACTCGGCGGAAGCCCTGCGTGCGGTGCTGGAACAGCAGCTGCGCCATGTCGAGGTGCAGGTGATAGGCCAGGTCGCGCTGTTTTCCGGGCGGGTCTAGCAGGACAGGCGTAATGCGGCTGGCCGGATCCGGTCAGCCTTCCAGGGCTTCCCAGCGTTCCAGCAGGACCAGCAGCTCTTCGTCTATGGCCGCCAGGCGCGCGACGGCGGCGCTGGCCTCCTGCGGCGCGCTGGCAAACAGCGTCGAATCGCTGATCTTTTCCTGCAACGTGGCCTGTTCGGTTTCCAGCGCGGCGATCTGCGCCGGCAGGGCCTCCAGCTCGCGCTGTTCCTTGTAGCTCAGCTTCTTCTTTTCACGCGGGACGGCAGCGGTGGCTTTTTCCGCCGGCTTGGCTGCCTTGTCGCGGCCTACATTCTCCGCCAGGTCATGGCGACGCTGGCGCAGCCAGTCTTCATAACCGCCCACGTATTCGCGCACGCGGCCCTGGCCCTCAAAGGCCCAGGTGCTGGTCACGACATTGTCCAGGAAGGCGCGGTCGTGGCTGATGAGTAGCAGGGTGCCGTTGTAGTTCACCAGCAGCTCTTCCAGCAGCTCCAGCGTTTCCACGTCGAGGTCGTTGGTGGGCTCGTCCATCACCAGCAGGTTGGCGGGGCGGGTGAAGAGCTTGGCCAGCAGCAGGCGGTTGCGCTCGCCGCCGGACAGGGCCTTCACCGGGGTGCGCGCACGCTGCGGTGAAAACAGGAAATCCTGCAGATAGGCCAGGGCGTGCTTGCGCGTGCCGTTGACCTCGATGAAGTCCGAGCCCTGCACCACGTTGTCCATTACCGAGCCTTCGGGATCGAGCTGGCCGCGCAGCTGGTCGAAATAGGCGACTTCCAGTTTCGTGCCCAGCGTCACGCTGCCTGTGGCGGGCTTGATGTCGCCGAGCAGGGCGCGTACCAGCGTGGTCTTGCCGACGCCGTTGTCGCCGATGAGGCCTATCTTGTCGCCACGCATCACGGTGACGGAGAAATCATCCACCAGGGTCTGGCCGCCATAGGCCAGCGTGATGTTTTTCGCTTCCAGCACCAGCTTGCCGGAGCGTTCCGCCTCGTTCACCGCCATGCTGACATTGCCGCTGCGCTCACGGCGTTCCTGGCGTTCCATGCGCAGGGCCTTGAGGGCGCGGACACGGCCTTCGTTGCGGGTGCGGCGCGCCTTGATGCCCTGGCGTATCCACACTTCTTCCTGCGCCAGCTTTTTGTCGAAGAGCGCATTGGCCTGGGCCTCGGCATCCAGCTGCTGCTGTTTGCGGTCCAGGTATTCGTTATAGGTGCAGGGGAAATCGCGCAGCGTGCCGCGGTCCAGTTCCACGATGCGCGTGGCCAGGGCCTGCAGGAAGCTGCGGTCGTGGGTGATGAAGAGCAGGGTGCCGGCATAGCTCTTGAAGAATTCTTCCAGCCAGCTGATGGCGGCGATGTCGAGATGGTTGGTGGGTTCGTCCAGCAACAGGATGTCGGGCTCGTCCACCAGCGCGCGGGCCAGCAGCACGCGGCGTTTGCGGCCACCGGAAAGCGCCGCGAAATCGGCCTCGGCATCCAGCTGCATGCGCGACAGCACCTGTTCCACCTTGGTGTTCAGGCTCCAGCCGCCGCTGGCTTCCAGCTGCTCCTGCACGCGCATGAACTCATCCAGCAGGGCTTCCTCGCCATGGGCATAGCGCTCGCTGAGATGGTGGTAGCGCGACAGCAGTGCGGCCGCTTCGCCCAGGCCGGAGGCCACGACATCAAACACGGTGCCGGCCAGGTCTACCGGCACCTCCTGCGGCAGGCTGGCGATGGAGAGGCCGTTCTGGCGCACGATCTCGCCGGAGTCCAGGGTATGCCGGCCTTCAATCACCTTGAGCAAGGTGGACTTGCCCTCACCGTTGCGGCCGACGACGCAGACGCGTTCGCCCCGCTCCAGGGTGAAATTGACGTGGTCCAGCAGGGGGGCGGCGCCGAAGCCGAGGGTGGCGTCGCGTAGGGTGATAAGGCTCATGGCAGGCAGACAGCAGATCAGGGGCGCGCATGGTACTCCGTATTGTCCGGGCTGGGAAAAAGCCGGCCGGGGAGGCAAGCCGGGTGGCGGCAGGAGTAGAATCGCCATCCCCCTGCGGCCCCCGGAGACCTGAAATGGAATCGCGACTGACCAACCTGGAAAGCAAGGTCGCCTTCCAGGACGATTTGCTGGAAACCCTGAACGGCATCGTGGCGCAGCAGCAGCAGGAGATAGACATGCTGCAGCAGCAGGTGCAGATGCTTTATGACCAGCTGCGTTCGCTGGGACCGTCCAATATCGCCGGGGCCAGCGAGGAAGAGCGGCCACCGCATTACTGAGGCGGTCTCGAATGGACATTAAAAAAGCCGGCAATTGCCGGCTTTTTTAATGGAAAGGGTCGAGCCCTTATTTCCTCGGTTCTTACTTCTTGGGAACCCAGGCCCAGATCATCTCGCAACGTATCGGTTCTTCGCCGGATTCGTCGGTCACCATCACCGGCACCGTCACCTCGCCCTTGGGCGTGCTGCGGATCAGCTGCACCTGTTCCTTGCTCAGCGTGGCCACGGCGCGCATGTCGCCCTGGCTGCGGCGGGTGTAGTCCACTTTCAGGGTCTTGATCAGCGGCAGCTTGTCGTCCGGCAGGTTCATGCCCACGGCGAAGCCGGTGGCGGTCTCGGCCAGGAGGGCCATGGCGGCGGCATGCACGCCGCGGATGTGGTTCTGCACCGGGCGACGGTTGCGGATGCTGACCACAACGCGCTCCGGCGTGAGCTCCTCGTAGCGCAGGCCGGCGGTGCCCACCAGCGGCACGACACGGCCGAAAATCCCGGAAATCACGGTGCTGCGCAGCGCGTCCGGCAGGAAGGCGAATTTGGACACGACACGGTTGAGGTTGTTGTTGAAGCTCATGGGAAAGGGACTCCGGGTACAAAAAGCCCTGCGATGAAACCGCCTGGAACCGGGAGGGTCAAGGCTGATCGCTGGGCAAATCCAGGCATTTGGGCCAATGCGCATGGCGGGTGAAAAATGACCCATGGGTCCATTGGGCTGTCTCGGCAGGCCACAAGCTGCCCGGAAATGCCATTTTGGCACTGGCTTTGTCCGACATGAATGGCCGCTAGTGCCATATTTGACGAGTCGCCGCAGGCCTTGGGCCAAAAACATTGCCGCAAATGACGGTAATAATCGCCACCCTCGCCCGATCGTCGTAGGGCGCAGAGAGGGCGATGACGTGCAAAAGACAACGCAAGGCCGTTTCCTGACGTTCGGGGCCTATCCCCGCAAACTGGTGCAGTTGCTGGAAGAGGACTGGGGCATTCCCGCCGAGAAGGTGCTGGAAGGGACGGGCCTGACCCGCGCGCAGCTGGACACCCCGGAACTGGTGGTGCCCTTTGCGGACGTGGTGGCCATGTTCAACAACGGCTTCCGGCTCAGCCAGTCCACCGACCTGGGCCTGCGCTATGCGGCCCAGCTGCGTCCCAGCTCGCATGGCCTGCTGGGCGCCGCCGTGCTCACCGGCAGCAACCTGCAGTCTGCCATCGACCTCTTCTATGACTATGTCGGCCTCATCGCGCCCTTCCTGCTGCTGCACCAGGAAGACCGCCGCCACAACCGCGTGCTGGTGCTGGAGCTGATCAGCGATGTGCCGGGTGTCGATCCCGTGATGACCTACGACATCATGCTGCTCAGCACCTTCAACATCCTCAAGCTCATCATCGGCGAGCGCACCCGCGAGCTGGTCTTCCATTTCGCGCATCCGGCGCCCGCTCATGCCGATGCCTATGCCCGTTATTTCGACGGTCATGTGCAGTTCAATGCCAGCTGCTACGGCGTGTCCATCCCGCGTGAATTCCTGGATGCCCGCGTGCCCACGGCGGACGAGGACACCCACCGCCTGCTGGTTGGCCAGATCTCCGAACGCATGGACCTGGTGCATGCGCAGAGCTCCTTCGTGGATTCGGTGCGTTTCCACCTCAAGCGCACCGACGGTCCGCTGCCGCGCATGTCCAGCGTGGCCTCGGCCTTCAATATGTCGGCCCGCACCTTCCGCAACCGCCTGCGCCGCCACAACACCTCCTTCCAGTCGCTGCTGGACAAGGAACGCCATGAGCAGGCCGTGCATTACCTGCGCGGCACGGACAAGTCGGTGAAGGAAATCGCCTACATCCTGGGCTTCCAGGAAAGCAGCAATTTCTCGCGCGTGTTCAAGAAGTGGACCGGCGTGACGCCGCTGGATTACCGCCGTGGTGGTGTTGGCGGCCGTATCTGATCCGGTTGCCTGAATAAAAAAGCCCCGCATCGCGGGGCTTTTTTATTCTCGTCATTCCCGCGCAGGCGGGAATCTCCAGCAAGGGCAGCGCGCCTCGAACAAGGCTCTGCGCGAATTCGTGAGATTCCCGCCTGCGCGGGAATGACGGGTATGAAGGTGGGGCGTGGCCAGGCCTCAATCCTTGAAATTATTGAACTGCAGCGGCACGCCCAGCTTCTGCTCGCGCAGCAGGGCCATCACGTCCTGCAGGGCATCACGCTTCTTGTCGGTGACACGCACCTTCTCGCCCTGGATGCTGGCCTGGGCCTTGGAGCCGGACTCCTTGATGGCCTTGACGATCTTCTTGGCGATGTCGGATTCCAGGCCGTCGCGCAGCTTGATGGTCTGGTGGATTTCCTTGCCGGAGGCTTCCAGCTTCTGCGGGTCCAGGCACTGCGGATCGATCTTGCGCTTGATGAAGTGGTTTTCCAGCATGGCGCGCACCTGGTCGATCTGGAAATCGCTTTCGGCGATGAGCTTGATCAGCTTGTCCTTTTCCTTGAGCTCCACTTCCACCTTGTGGCCGCGGAAATCGAAGCGGGTGGCAATCTCCTTCACCGTATTGGTGACGGCATTGTTCACCTCGAAGAATTCAAGCTCGGAAACAACGTCGAAAGACGGCATGGCAACTCTCCTCTTGCAGACGGATGCCCCGCCGCCAGGGCGGAGCAGGGAATTCGGGATGCGCGGAGTGTAGCGGAAGCGGGCAGCGGCGGCGATCAGTCCGCCTGGGCGGCCGGCACCGGGAGCGTGGCGGGGATGTCGTGGTGCAGGTCCGGGATCAGCTTCTGCGAGATCAGCACCCCGGGGATGCGGTGGCGCAGGCGCGCATGCAGGGCGGGCAGTTCCGTCCAGTGCAGGCCGGGATACATGTGGTGGGCGGTGTGGTAGCCCAGGTTCCAGGACGTGAGGTTGTAGAGCGGGTGCTCGACATTGCGCGACGCCAGCAGGTGATCCGCCGTCGACAGCCCGGAATGCTGCTGGAAGGTGTTGTCCAGCAGCACCACCAGCATCAGCACCATAGGAATCACGAACACGATGAGGGCATTCACCGGATTGATGCAGGCCAGGGCCAGCAAGGGCAGGTTGCTGATGAGCAGCCAGCGTTTGAAGCGCGCGAAGAGCTGCGGATGGCGCGGGCCTATCTTCCATATTTCCGGATAGATCATGAAGGCGTTGTAGAGGTCGTACTTGATGCGAGACATGGTGCGGCCGTCGGGCTCCCGCCAGCGCGCGGGGTCCAGGTCCTGGTCCAGGTAGTCGCCGTGGTGCCCGATGTTGTGGTGCAGGGTCCAGGAAAAGGGGCTGGTGCCGGTCTGCAGGTACATCACCGCCTCCAGCAGGCGGTTGGCCCAGGGGCGGGTGAAGATGTTGACGTGGTGGTGGTTGTGGCAGACCGCGCCGCAGGAGACCTGTATCACCATGAGCAGGGCGACGATGCCGGCCAGCTTCCACGGGTCCTGGATGGTGAAGAAGACCCAGAGCTGCACGGCGAAGATGACGATGACCAGCACCGCGGCCGCGATGTCGGCACGATGCCGGAAAAAAGGAACGGTGGAGGAAGCGGAAGGCTGCATGTAAGGATCGTGCCGGGGGCTTGTTGTTATGGTCCCAGAGCCGGCCGAGACACTCGAACCGGGCATCCGATGCTATGCAGTGAGGGCACGGGAGTCGAGTCGCCGGGGTGGCGATACGGACGGATGGCGGCTGTCCATGACGACCTCCGGCCCCCTGTTGTACTGTCACAGTCCCCGTCCTGCATCCGGAGGTCCCCGTGAGCGCCGCTGCCTTCAGGTTCCGCATCAACCTCTATCCGCCCTTCCTGGGCATGGGGGTGCGCGTGAAGCACATCAGCGCGGACTTCCGCGAGATCGACGTGGCCATGGGCCTGCACTGGTTCAACCGCAACTATGTCGGCACCCAGTTCGGCGGCAGCCTCTACACCATGACCGACCCCTTCTACATGCTCATGCTGATCCAGATCCTGGGGCGGGATTATGTGGTCTGGGACCAGGCCGCCAGCATCGACTTCATCAGCCCCGGCAAGGGCCGGGTCTGGGCCCGCTTCCGGCTCAGCGAAGAAGAGACGGAGCGCCTGCGCCGCGAGGCCGAAAGCGGCGCGCCACTGCGCCCCGTCTATACGGTGGACATCACCGACGACGCGGGCACGCTGGTGGCACGCGTGCAGAAGACGCTCTACATCCGCAAGAAAAAACCCGGGCCCGGCGTTTAGGGCGCCGTCGCTTGGGCGGGCTGTGCATAACCCGCCACGATGCCGCGCATGAAGGCGATCATCTCCGCGGTATGCGGCCGGAAATCCGGGTCCACGCTGGTTTTCACGATGACGATGCCGGCCCGGGGCGCGACAAAAATCGTCTGGCCCCAGATGCCGTTGGCGAAATATTCCTGGTCCGGATCGCGCGGCACCCACCAGTGGTAGCCATAGCCGCGCTCCTCGTAACCGTGGCCCGCCGTCAGCCAGGGCTCCGGCCGTTGCGAGGTTTCCTTCACCCAGTCCGGCGGCAGGACCTGCCTGCCCTGCCACATGCCGTTCTGCAGGTAGAGCTGGCCCAGCTTGGCGTAATCACGCAGCGTGGTGTTGAGGCAGCAGTAGGCCAGCTCGTTGCCGTTGGCGCGGTCCAGGTTCCAGAAGGCATCGTCCTCCATGCCCAGCGGCTGCCAGAGTTTCTGCTGTGCATACTGCGTCACCGGTTCGCCGGTGGCACCGCGCAGCACCCAGGCCAGCACCTGCGAATCCACGCTCTTGTAATGGAATTTCGTGCCCGGGGGATCTTCGGCGGGCAGGTTCTTCACGGCATCGTCTATGGGCATGCCGAAGAGGAAGACCTTGTAGAAAAGCTGGCGTATGTCCGAGGTGAGGCTGCCGTAGTTCTCGTCGAAGCGTATGCCGCTGGCCATGCGCAGCAGGTCGCGCACGGTGGCCTCGCCATACGGTTTGCCCGCCAGTTCCGGCACGTATTTCGAGGCCTTGTCGTCCAGCGAGGCGATACGGCCTTCGCCATGGGCGATGCCCACCAGCGTGGCCACCACGCTCTTGGCCATGGACCAGGAGGTGAGGGTGGAGGTTTCCGTGGCACCCAGCAGGTATTCCTCATGCAGGATCACGCCGTGCTGCAGCACCATCAGGCCGGTGGTGCTGGTCTTGTCCATGAAGGCGCGGGCGGGCAAGGTCCGGCCTTGGAAGACATAGCTGTCCGGCAGCTTCTGCGGATGCGCATCGAATTCGAAAGGCTGGGTGCTGCGGTGCAGGGGACGTGACGGGAAGATGCGGTCCATGTGCTGGAAATTCTGCACGCGCAGCTCGGGGCTGAAGAGCCCCAGCATTTTCCAGGGGGACCAGGGTGACCAGGGCCGGAACAGGAAGGCGGCGATCAGGAGCAGCAGGACGGCCAGGCTGGCCAGCAGGATTTTTGTACGCATGGGAGTGTTCTTGTTTTAGGTGCGTCGCCAGTAGATGCCGGGCCGGCCTGAGGGTCAAGGCGAGGAGGGTAAGGCTGTGTGGCTCGTCTCAGTCGCCATCACAGCCGGGGGCGCCGCCGGGCTCACAGTCAGGGCATAATCGGCCCCTGTCCTGTATTCCGCCCGCCGCGAGCCCGCCATGTCCTACCGCATCATCCCCGTCACCCCCTTCGAGCAGAACTGCAGCCTGATCTGGTGCGATGCCACGAAAGAGGCCGCGGTCGTGGACCCTGGCGGTGACATAGACCGCATCGAAGCCGCCATTGCCGCCGCCGGCGTGACGGTGAAGCAGATCCTGCTCACCCATGCCCATATCGACCATGCCGGTGCCGCCGCGGAATTCGCCGAGCGCCATGACCTGCCCATCGTGGGTCCGCATACCGGCGACCAGTTCTGGATAGATGGCCTGGGCCAGCAGGCGCGCATGTTCGGCTTCAAGCCCTCGCGGCCTTTCGTGCCCACGCGCTGGCTGCAGCAGGGCGATACCGTGCAGGTGGGCGAGCTCACGCTGGAAGTGCGGCATTGCCCGGGCCATACGCCGGGGCATGTGGTGTTTTTCGAGCCGCAGGCCCAGCTCGCCATTGTCGGCGACGTGCTTTTCGCCGGCTCCATAGGCCGTACCGATTTTCCCGGTGGCGACCACCAGACCCTGATAGACGCGATACGCCGCGAGCTTTTCACCCTGGGCGATGACGTGAAATTCATTCCCGGCCACGGCCCCATGTCCACCATAGGCGAGGAGCGGCGCAGCAATCCCTTTGTGGCCGACAAACGTTTTGGCTGAGCTGGTTTTTTAAATCCGGAAGCAGGAGTCAACATGTACAAGGGCAGCTGTCTCTGCGGGAACGTGCGTTATGAGCTGCGCGGCGAACTGGGTCCCATCGTGTATTGCCACTGCTCGCGCTGCCGTAAGGCGCAGGGCACGGCCTTCGGCAGCAACTCGCCGGTCAAGGCCGCTGAATTCCAGCTGCTGGCCGGGCAGGAAGTGCTGCGTGAATTCGAATCCTCGCCCGGCAAGCACCGCGTTTTCTGCGGCCACTGCGGCTCGCCGGTGTACAGCCGCAACACCGCCATCCCTGGCGTGCTGCGCCTGCGCATTGGTTTGCTGGATACGCCCATCACCGACCGGCCCATGGCCCATATCTATGCCAGCAGCCATGCCGAGTGGGAAAGCATCACCGACACGCTGCCGCAGTACGAGGCGGGTGTTCCGCTGTGAGTCCCCGGCTGTGAAGCGGGCGCTGGTTCTGGCAAAGGCGCTTTGACAGAATACCGGCCACTGGGGAGCCGTCCGCAAGAGGTGGGGGTTTGGACAAGGGGTTGCTGGCACTGACACCGGCACTGGTCGTTGAAGACGATGTGGCCATGCAGGCACGCCTCGCCGGCGTGCTCACCGGAATCGACAGTGCGGCCGAGGTGGTCATGGCGGGCAGCCTGGCGCAAGCCCGTGCGCTGCTGGCCGCGCGCCGCTTTGCGCTGGTGCTGGTCGACATGGGCCTGCCCGACGGCGATGGCGGCGAGCTCATCGCCGAGCTGCAGGCGCAGCAACCGCAATTGCCGGTACTGGTGGTGTCCGCCTGGGGTCATGAAGACATGGTGCTGTCCGCCCTGCGCGCCGGCGCCGCGGGCTATCTGCTCAAGGAACGCGAAGACCTGGAACTCAGCTTCTCGCTGCGCAGCGTGCAGCGTGGCGGTGCGCCCATAGATCCCGCCATTGCCCGCCGCATCCTCGACCTGCTGCCGCCGGCACCCCGTACGCCACCGGAAGGCGTGTCGCTGTCGGATCGTGAAATCGAAATCCTCAAACTCATCGCCCGCGGCTGCAGCAATCGCGAGATCGCGGATCTGCTGTCGCTGTCGCGACTGACCATCGAAGGCTATACCAAGGCCATCTACCGCAAGCTCGCGGTGGGTTCACGCACCGCCGCCGTATTCGAAGCCAAGACCCTGGGATTGCTGCAGTGAAGATTGCGCTGCACCGCCTGCTGCTGGCCCTGCTGCTGTTGCTCAGCCTGCAGCTGGCGCGGCCGGTGGCCGCTGCAACGCTGGAGATCACGCAGGCCGAAGCGGTCGCTGCGGCCTGGGATGCAAAAGCGCCACCCGCCACCGGCTGGGTGCCCGTCAGCCTCATGGATTTCTGGGATGCGCGCTGGCCGCAGCATGACGGCGTGGTGTGGTATCGCCTGCGCTGGCGGCAGGACGATGCCACGCAACCGGTCGGCCTGCTGGTCAATTACCTCTGCCTGGCCGGCGCCATTTATGTGAATGGCAGCCTGGTGGCCCGCGATACGCAGCTGACCGAGCCTTTGAGCCGCGCCTGGATCAAACCGCAATATTTCCTGCTCAGTGCGCCGCTGTTGCGCCAGGGCGAAAACACCCTGCTGGTGCGGGTGTCGGGACTGGCCGCCTACCAGCCGGGCTTCGGCACGGTGGTGGTGGGTGAACCGGCCGCGGTGAAGGCGCAATACGAAAGCGGGCTGTTCAAACGCTTCCAGATAAAGCTGGTCAATGTCGCCATGAGCGCCGTGCTGGGCGGCATTTTCCTGATGCTGTGGCTGCTGCGCCGGCGCGACACCACCTATGGCTGGTTTGCGCTCACCGAACTCGCCGGCTCCGTGCACGGTTTCAATTTCCTCGCCGCCAGTCCCTGGCCGTTCAGCAGCACGGACGGCTGGCAGTCTTTCATCGCCGCGTCTTACATGGTCGCCGCGGTCAGCTATGCCGTTTTCCTGCTGCGCTACGGCGAGCGGCGCATGCCGCGCCTGGAAAAAATCCTCTGGGCCTTTGTCATCGTGGCCGTGCTGCTGGCCGCCCTGGCACCGGCCTGGATGGGCGCCTACCGCACCTTCTGGTTTGCCCTGGGCGGCCTGGTCTATTACGTCAGCATAGGCTGGTTCCTGCTGCTGGCGCTGCGCGTGCCGCGTGCCGACTACCGTGTGCTGGCCGCCTGCCTGCTGCTGCCGGTGCTGTCTTCCTTCCACGATTTCGCGCTGTTCCTGGGCTGGGTGCGCAGCGACACCTACCTGCTCAACATGACCTCGCTGCTGACGCTGGCCGGCATCGCCTTTTCCCTGGCCTACCGCTTCGTCAACGCCATGCACAAAGTGGAAAACTTCAATGTCGAGCTGCAGCGCGAAGTGGATGCCGCCACGCGGCAGCTGGGCGACACGCTGGCGCGCGAACATGCGCTGGCCCTGGCCAACAGCCGTGCCGGCGAACGCCTGCAGCTGACGCGTGACCTGCATGACGGTTTCGGCGGCACGCTGGTAGGCGCCATCGCGCGCCTGGAGCTGGCTCCGGATACGGTGCCCAAAGCGCAGGTGGTGGACCTGCTCAAGGAAATGCGCGACGACCTGCGCCTGGTGATAGACAGCACCACGCGCGAAGGCCGCGACCTGCCCGCCTTGCTGGCGCCGCTGCGGCATCGCTCGGAGAGTCTGCTGGAGGCCGCCGGCATAGACAGCCACTGGCAGCTGCAGCATTTGGATGGCATTGAGCTGGATAGTGCGCGCAGCCTGGACCTGTTGCGTCTTTTGCAGGAGGCGCTGACCAATGTTTTCAAGCACAGCCGCGCCCGCCGCGTGGAAGTGACGCTGCAGCATGTCGACGGCCAGTTGCAGCTGCAGGTGCGGGACGATGGCCAGGGCCTGGCGCCGGCCTCCCTTGAGTCCCGTGGCGCCGGCCTGGACAGCATGCAGCAGCGCGCGCAGCGACTTGGTGGTCAGCTGCAGATGGAGTCCGCTGCCAGCGGCACCGGCCTGCGCCTGGCGTTTCCGCTGGCGGTTTAAAGACGGCGGCGTTGGCCGGTCAGAACGGCCACACCGGATCCGCCACCGTCATGTCGACCTTGCGCACATCGCTGTAGTCATTCTGCACGACCTTCGCATAGTAGAAAGCCGGCTCGCGGGCGAAACCGTAGGACGCCACCTGCGTCGACGCCGCGGCGCTGTAGCGTATGCCCCACAGGTCGAAGGTGGCGCGCTGGTCGCGTTTGGTGATCCAGGACAGCGCGATCAGCATGTTGTCATTGCCGTTCTCGGCCGGACGACTGGCATAGCGGCTGTAGCCCAGGCGATCTTTGTAAGTGGCCCAGTCGGCTTTGCGCAGCTGGCGTTCATGCAGGTAGAGCAGGGTGAAGATGTCCCAGCCACGCTCCACGCTGGCCATGCGCTGCGTCCAGTAATGCATCCACTGCATGTAGAACACCCGGCGCTCACCACTCTGCGCGGCGTAGGAAGTGTCTTTCCACATCTGCTGGTACACGCTCTCGATGGGGTCCGTGTCCTGACGCGCATTTCTGATCATGTTGAACGCCGAGTCATAGCGCATGTCGCTGTAGGTGCGGTCGTCGCCATAGTCGCGCAGCAGCCGCCAGTACTTGTGCAGCGGGAAAATCTCGTTGGATACCTCGGCGCTGATGCCGGCATAGATCATCAGGTTGCCCACCTGCATATTGTGTCCCATCTCGTGGCTTTCACCGGCCCCGCGGGGATCCATGTTTTTAAGGTCTATGGGCTGGCCGGAGCAACCGTCGCCGCACTGGGTGTAGGCATCGATATTGAAGTGCTGGGTATCGGGCAGCTGGTGCAGGCTGGCATCCGTGCAGCTCCATTGCGCGTTGCTGCAGAAATTCAGTACGGCGGCTGGCAGCGCAAAGCCGCTGAAGCCGGCGAGCTGGTAGATGTCGTCATGCAGGAAGAGGCGGATTTCATCGAGGTAGCGTCTGGCGTCATTACCGTAGGTCGTGCTGATCACGTTTTTCATCCTGTCGGCACGGCTGTGGATTTCCAGGCCATTCATTTTGATTTCCGCCCAGTCAAAGCCGCTGCTGTTGAGTGCGTTGATGAAGGCCGTGGCATTGCCGCCGATGTCGGCATCCAGGAAGGGATGCTTCGCCACGCCCTGTAGCGTGACGGTCACGGCCTGGCCCGGCGTGGCATGGCTGAATTCCAGTAGCAGCGTGCCGCCATAGGGGCTGAGCACGGAAACCGCCTGGCCGGCAGCCAGCGGGATGGCGGGACTGGCGAGGAAGCGCGGACGGTTGTA
>DASUXS010000102.1:0-6131 GCA_036377855.1 Moraxellaceae bacterium | reverse complement strand
CCGCCCTCGCCGATATGGGGGATGACCTTGAGGGTGATGCCCACGTCCTGGCGCTCGATGGTCTGGAAGGGATTGGTGGTAGTAGAGCTGGAACTGGTGCTGCTGCCCGTGATGAAGGGCACGTTCTGGCCAACGACTATCTTCGCCTCCTGGTTATCCAGGGTCATGATGCTGGGCGTGGACAGCAGGTTGGCGTTGGTGACCGTGGACAGGGCCTGGACCAGGGCGCCGTAGAACGTACGGTCGCCGTTGGAGTTGGTGCCGCTCTTGCCGATGGCGATGGAGGCGCCGTCGTTGAAGGAGGTCGGCGGGGTATCCGTGGCAATGGCCGAGGCGATGGAGGCCAGGCTGTTGCCGGCGGTGGAGAAGTTGATCAGGCCCACGCCCTTGGTGGCATCGCCACCGGCCCACTGCACGCCCAGCTGCTGGGCATTGTCGCCCGAGACTTCGACGATGGCGGCCTGGATCAGCACCTGGGAACGGCGCTGGTCGAGCTGGTCGATGACCAGCATCACCTCTTTCATCATGGCCGGGTCGGCGCGCACCACCAGGGCATTCAGGCTGTCATCGGCAATCAGGCTGATGCCGTTGGCGCTGACCGAGGTGGGCGAGGAGCTGGCGCTGGACGACGCAGAGGACGACGAGCCGGAAGCGCTGCCGACCGAGGACGAACCGGAGCGGCCACCGTCACCCGACACCAGGCCACGCAGCACTTCAGCCACCTGCTTGGCGGAGGCATGCTTGAGACGGAACACCTTCACGCCGCCCAGACGTTCATTCGGCGTATCCAGCGAGGCCACCAGCTCGCGCAGGCGCTTGCGGCCGCTGGCATCGCCCTTGAGCAGGAGACGGTTGCTGCGTGAATCGGCAACCACGCGCACACGGTAGAACTGCTTGCTGGCGTCCTTGTTGCCGCCACCACTGCCGGCCGGCCCCACCATGCCCGTCAGCGATTCCAGCATGGCCACGATATCGTCGACACGGCTTTCGCGTATGGGCAGCACTTCCACTTCATCGCCGTCGGTACCGTCGAGCTGGGCGATGATGCGGCTGATCATTTCCACGTTATTGGCATGGTCGGAGACCACCAGCGCATTGGCACTGGGAATCGCCGCCAGGTGCGCGAACTGCGGCATCATGGGGCGCAGCACCGGCACCAGGTCCACGGCATTGGTGTTGTCCAGGGTGATGACACGCGTGACCAGGGCATCGCCCTTCTGGCTGAAATCCACATCCACCGGCACCGCCAGCTGCTTGGCATTCACATCCGGCACGATCTTCACGGCGCTGCCACTGGGCACGGCGGCAAAGCCGTTAACGCTGAGCACGCCCAGGAAGAGCTCGTAGAGTTCGGAGGCATTCAGCGGCTTGCTGGAAATCACCGTGATGGTGCCTTTCACGCGCGGGTCCACCACGAAATTCTTGCCCGTGACTTCCGCCACTTCGGAGACCAGGGCCGTGATGTCGGCATCCTTGAGGTTGACCTTCCAGGTCTTGGGCTTGGCCGCCTGCACCGGCAGCGCCAGCACCATCAGGGCGACCGCAACCGCCAGGGTGCGACGGCGCGCGGAGGGTTGGGAAAAACTCATTATTGTCAGGTTCCCGCTCAGAATTTCCGTTCAAGTGTCACGGTCTGGCCTCCGCGCTGGATTTCCACGCGCACCTTGCCGCCGCTCTGCAATTCCGTCAGCACGCCGCGGTCGCGGCGCGGATCGCCGAGACGGCGGCCGTTGATGCTGACCAGTTTATCCCCGGGCTCCAGGCCCACGGCACTGCGAATGTTTTCCGGCGTGTCCGCCGTCACTTCATAACCGTTGGCGCCCGCCTTGAGTCCCATCTGCTGCAGGAACTGCTCCGGTGCCGTGCTCATGGCCTGGGCGGCATTGCGCAGCAACTCGCGCACGCCCATGTTGTTGCTGTCTATGGTGGGCGGCGTGGCGGCAGAAGCACCACCCTCGAGCAGGCCGGTCTTTTCGAAACGCAGCACTTCGCCGGCACCGTCGCCGCGCTTGATCAGGATGCGGTCATCATAGACTTCGGACAGCGTGGCACCGCCGGGCAGGCCGTCATTCACGCGATAGACCTTGGCCGGCGCCCCGGGATTGTTGCGCTCCGCCACGATGGCGCTGGAGCGGGCCGGATCGGTGTTCACGAAGACACCGGCCAGGCGCAGCTGCAGACTGGTATCAGGGGCATTGGCGGCCTCGCCCTTGGCCGTGGCCACCGGCGGCTGGCCGAAGAGGTTGTAGCTGGCCAGCTGGCTGACATCCACCACCGGGGCGGCGCGCTTCAGGGGCTGCGCCGGCGGATTGAGGCGGGCGCTGTTATGGCCGCTGGCCAGCCAGGCCAGGCCGGCCACGGTCCAGGCGATCCAGGCGGTGGCAGCGACGCGCAGCAACAGACCGGCGCCATCCGCCAGCCGCTGCCCACCGGCCCCTGCCGTCATGCTTCCCAGCCCCGCCAAAACCACTCTCCCCGCTCTGCTTGTTCTTGTGTCTGTCTAGCGCTGCGTGTCGCGCGATCATGCCACAGCCCGGTGGCGGCGCTGATGACGATTTGCGTATCCGGCATTCACAGGCTCTGACGTGCCGTCACCACCACCGCATCCGGATCGCCACCGCTGCCCCGGTAGCCCGGCGAATAGCGCAGCAGGCGTTCGCGCAGCTGGGTTTCCACCTGGCCATCGGGCATGAGGCGCAGCAGGGCCAGGCCCAGGCCGCTTTCGCTTTCATTCAGGGCCAGCTGCAGGGTGTCACCCTCAAGACGCAGGTTCACGGTCAAAGGCGGCAGGGTGGCGCCCTGTGGCTGGCCGTTGACGTTGTATTGCATGGGGCCGCCGCTCCATTGCAGCTGGCCACCGGCGGCCTGCCAGGGGCCGCGACTGTGGCCGCCACGGGCCAGCGTCACGCCCTTGGCCTGCAGGTTGCCGGGCAGCATCCAGCCCGGCGGCAGGAGGGATTGCAGGGCGGTGGCGGGCACCTCGCCCTGCAGGTCCTGCAGGCGCCAGCCGGAACGGCCGAGCTCGACGCGACCGGCCAGCTGCAGCACGCCCTGGGCCTTGATGTCACCGGCGAGGCGGCCGGCCAGCAGGCGTGAAGGCTGCAGACGCCAGTCCAGGAAACCGCGGTTCTCGCCCTGCGCCAGCGCCGCCTGCCCCTGCCAGATCGTGCCACCCCAGGCTGTCACCTGCAGCGGCAGCGATGCCGGCAGGGCTTTCTGCAAAAGGCTGGCCGGCGCCCGGACCACCAGGGCCAGCACCAGCAGGAAAAATCCCAGGATCAGGTAGGGCGTCAGCGAGAGGTTTTTTTCCTCTTGCCGTACTGCGTCGGTCATCGGGGCCTCGGGAACGGAATGGATCGCAGGCGCGTTTCTTATTGTGGGGGGATCTGCAAAAAAATCCCGTGCCGCCAGCTGGCGTTCTTTATAATGCCAGCGCTCTCAAAAGGCGAGCCCGGCCCGCCCCACCCCTGGAGATCCCCAGCCCATGTCCCGCACGCGTCTTTTTTCCCGTCTCCTTCCCCGCCTGGCCCTGGCCACCCTGCTGGCCCTGCCGACGGTGACCCTGGCCTATGAAAGCGTCGAGTCCGACCAGATCAATCCGCCCGAGCAGGGCGCCAGCGGCAATATCCGCGGCGCCATCGACGGCCGCAGCGGCAACACCGACCGCGTGAACTACACCGTGGGTGGCCGCGTCGACTACCGCGCCCGCGAGACCGACATGTTCGCCCTGGTGGAGCACAGCCGCGCCAAGGCCGGTGACACCGAGATCGAGAACAGCAGCTGGGCACACCTGCATTTCCGTGACGAATTCCAGCATGGCCTGGCCGCGGAAGCCTTCCTGGACGGCAAGAAGGATGATTTCCAGCTGCTGGACTCGCGCCTGCAGCTGGGCGGCGGCATGCGCTTCACGCTCAACTACGAACCCAATGTGCGCGCCGTCTATGCCGGCATCGGCGCCCTCTATGAATGGGAGGACCAGGCCGGCCTGGACGACAACTACTGGCGCCTCAACGCCTACCTGGCCTACAAGCGCCAGCTCAACGAACAGGTGCGTGCGCTCTTCGACGTGAACTACCAGCCCAGCCTCAGCGAAGGCCGCGACTACCTGGTGAAGACCGAGCTGGCCGTGCTGGTGAAGCTGGCACAGCAGCTGGACCTGAAGATGGGCGTGCGCTACCAGTATGACGGCGATGCACCCAAGGGCGTCGAGTCGGACGACACGGCGTATATCACGGCTTTGAATTTCCATTTCTGAGCCGCGTTGCAATAAAAAAGGCCGCTGTCATCAGCGGCCTTTTTTTATGGGGGATAAACCCCTTCACTCAGCTATCAACTCATCTGTCGTCCCGGCAAAAGCCGGGGCGACAGGGGAGAAATGAGCAAAGGTCGGGGATGAACCATTCCCCGCGCTGCAAATCACTTGATCAGGAAATTTTCCAGCTTGCCGCCGCGGTCCAGCATTTCCTGCAGCCACTTCGGACGCTTGCCGCGGCCGGTCCAGGTCTGGGTGTGGTCTTTGGGGTTGCGGTATTTGTCCGCCACCGGCTTCTTGGCAGCGCCAGCGGCCTTGCGGGCGCCCTTGCCGGCCTTGAGGCCCAGCAGGTCTTCCACACTCATGCCGGTGCTGGCGGCGATGCGCTCGATCTCGGCCTTGGCATCCACCACGGCTTGCGCCTTCTTCTGCTCGATCAGTACCGTAGCCTGCTCGATCACTTCGGCCAGTTCGGCAACGGTCAGGGTGTCCAGGTTGATCTTCATGGGTGACTGCCTGTGCATGATGAATAAGGAGGGCCGGCACTCTAAGCCAGGCCGTCCGGGGAGGCAATGCGTCAGCAAGGCTTCCTTTCAAACAGCCCGGCGGCCACAGTCGAGGTCTTTGGCTACACCTTATCCATGCCTGATTCCCCCACCCCCAAGCTCGCCGACGAACTCCTCCTGGACCGCGAGCCACCCGGCACGCCGCCCACGCCCGGCAGCGGCCTCCTGCTGCTGGCCGTGCTGGTCCTGGTGGCCATCAACCTGCGCCCCGCCCTGTCCAGCCTGGCCCCCGTGCTCAAGGCGGTACAAGATGGCCTGGGCCTGTCCGGCAGCAGCATAGGCCTGCTCACCACCCTGCCCGTGCTCTGCTTCGGCCTCGCCGGGCCGCTGGCGCCAGCGCTGGCCCGGCGTTTCGGCAGCGAGAAGGTGCTGGGCGCCATGCTGCTGGTGCTGGCCGCCGGCATCCTGCTGCGCGCCGCCGGCGTGGCGGGACTGTTTGCCGGCACCCTGCTCGCTGGCGCCAGCATAGGCGTGGTGAACGTGCTGCTGCCCGGCCTCCTGAAGCGCGACTTCGCCGACCGTGCCGACCGCGTCACCGGCCTCTACACCATGGCGCTCAGCCTGGGGGCCGCGCTGGCCGCCGGCCTCACGGTACCGGTGGCGCAATGGAGCGGCAGCTGGCGCATCGCCCTGGCCTTCTGGGCCCTGCCCGCCCTGCTGGCGGCGCTGGCCTGGCGACCCTGGCAACGCGTCCCGCATACGCCGCAGCCTCTGCCGGCGCGTTCCGCCTCACTGCTGCGCGATCCCCTGGCCTGGCAGGTGACTTTGTACATGGGCCTGCAATCCTCGCTGGCCTACTGCGTCTTCGGCTGGCTGCCGGCCATCCTGCAGGACCGCGGCCTCACGGCCCTGGAAGCCGGCTTCAGTCTTTCCGTGTCGGTGCTGATCCAACTGATCACGGCACTGGGCGCACCACTGCTGGCGAGTGCGCATGTGCGCCGTGGCGGTGACCAGCGCGCGACGATTGCGCTGATGCTGGCACTGACGCTTTCCGGCCTGCTGGGCTGCCTGTTCGCTCCGGCCACCACGCTGTGGCTGTGGATAGTGCTGCTGGGCTTGGGCCAGGGCGGCACTTTCAGCATGGCGCTGGCGCTGATCGTGCTGCGCAGCCGCGATGCCGCCACCGCGGCACGACTTTCCGGCATGGTGCAGGGCGTGGGTTACAGCCTGGCGGCGCTGGGACCGTTTGCCGTGGGCCTGCTGCATGAATTCACCGGCGGCTGGAATGCGCTGGGCTGGCTGTTTACCGCCATCTCCGTGGCCGCGCTGGTCTGCGGCCTGCAAGCCGGCCGCCAGCGCTTCGTGCTCGCGCC
>DASUXS010000101.1:0-2342 GCA_036377855.1 Moraxellaceae bacterium | reverse complement strand
TTTGTCCTGCTGGCGCTCCTGGTCTTGCTGGTGGGCCAGTGGCCGGCGGCGGCTGAGCCCCGCCTGGACCTGTCGCCGCTGCCGCCCGCACTGCTGGCGCTGACACGGCTGGGCAACCAGGTGACCAGCTTTGCCTGCATCCTGCTGTTGCTGGGTGTGTTCCGGCGCGAGGTGCTGCGTACGGAAGCCGGGCTGGTGGCCGAGCGTGACCGTTCGCACCGCCTGCTGCATGTCATCCTGCCGAAAAAGATTGCCGGCCGCCTGCAACAGGGCAGTGGCGCCATTGCCGATCACCATCCCGATGTCACCGTGCTGTTTGCCGACATCGCCGGTTTCACGCCCTGGGCGGCCGGACAATCGCCACGGCAGGTCGTGGCACTGCTGGAGCAGGTGTTTTCCCGTTTTGATGCACTGGTGGCCACCGCCGGCGTGGAAAAGATCAAGACCATAGGTGATGCCTATATGGTGATTTCCGGCGCGCCGGAAGCGCAGAGCGACCATGCCGCGGTGATGGCCCGGCTGGCCCAGGCCTTCATGAATGATGTAGCGGCACTGCGTGAGGAAACCGGCATTCCCCTGCAATTGCGCGTGGGCCTGCATACGGGGCCGGTGATTGCCGGTGTGATAGGCACCGTACGTTTCAGCTATGACGTCTGGGGCGATACCGTGAATACCGCCAGCCGCATGGAGTCGGCGGGTGAGCCCGGCCGTATCCATGTTTCCGCAGAAACCATGAGCCGCCTGCAGGAGGGTTTTACGTTGCAGCGGCGTGGTGTGATCGATGTGAAAGGCAAGGGCAGCATGGAAACCTGGTGGCTGGATACACCCGTATGAGCGTCAGCGAGAAGCCCTGGTTCCTGTATGTGCTGGAGTGCCGCGACGGCAGCCTCTATACCGGCATTGCCGTGGATGTGGAGAAACGTTTTGCCGCGCATGTGCAGGGCAAGGGCGCCCGTTACACCCGGGCCTTTCCGCCGCTACGCGTGCTGATCAGCATCGCGTATCCGGACCGTGCTGCGGCAGCCCGGGCTGAGTATGCCTTCAAACAGAAAACCGCCCAGGAAAAACGCCAGTTCTGCGTGCAATACCTGGCTGCAACGCCCTGAGACTCAGGGCGCGTTCAGGCTGACCTTCATCACGATATTGCCGTCGGTGGCCTGCACGGTGACGGGCTCCAGCACGAAGACCCGCGACTCTTCCACCTTGGCCACATCCACCAGCTGGCTGCGCACGGCGCTGGCGCGTTGCAGGGCGAGCTGGCGCAGGTCGCCTTCCAGCACGGTCTCGCGGGCGATCAGTTCGTTGCGCAGCACTTTCACGTAATTGTCTTCCGCCAGCTGCAGCTGTTCCTTGCTGGTGGCGGCCGCCGTGGCGGGTTTGAGGCTGAGCGTGCGTTGCTGCGCCAGCGCTTCGCTGCCCAGCTTTTCCTTGTACATGGCTTCCAGCACCTTGAGCGGCTTGCCGCTGTCGCCCAGGCGTTTGAGATAGACCTCGTCGAATTTCGCGGTGCGTATGGCCAGCGCATCCGCCGCCGGGTCAAACGCGCCACGCACTTCCACGCCCAGTGCCGGACGATCCGCCAGCGCCTTCGCCAGCTTGTCCAGCTTTTCACTTTCCGCCGGGGCCAGGGCCGTGGTGCCGGTGGGGAAGACCAGGGAATCCAGGTTGTCACCGCCGCCTACCATATTGGCGATCAGGGTGAAGGGCGCGGTGGCCGCCTTGGTCAGCAGGTTGAGAAAGGCTTTCCAGACGATGGGCATGACGCGGAATTTCGGATCGTCGAGGCTGCCGGTGACGGGCAGGTCGATATCGATGACACCGTTCTTGTCCTTGAGGATGGCCACCGCCAGTTTCAGCGGCAGGCCCACCGAATCCGGGCTGTCGACTTTCTCGCCCAGGGTGAGCTGGTTGAACACCACCTTGTTCTTGGCATTGAGCTGGCGGTTCTCGATCTTGTAATTGAGATCCATCGAGAGCTTGCCCTTGTCGATGCGGTAGCCGGCGAACTTGGCGGAGTAGGGCGTGAGCGTGGTGAGTTCGAGATTGTCGAAATCCATCTTGATGTCGGTATAGAGATCGCTGGACACCGGATTGATCACGCCATTGATGTCGGCCTTGCCGTACTGGTCGACGCGGCCTTTCAGGTCCACCTTCGCACGCGACTTGCTGTCGGTGGAAATACCGCGGATTTCACCGTTCAGGGACTGGATGCCGGTGGCAAACTGTGGCGTCAGCGTCAGGTCGGCAAAGAGCATGGCGCCATCGCGCATCACGATACGGTCGACTTTGAGCGGGTAGGCAGGCTCGACAGGTTTGGTGGCAGCCGGAGCAGCTGTCGTGGC
>DASUXS010000100.1:0-4795 GCA_036377855.1 Moraxellaceae bacterium | reverse complement strand
GGCTTCTCTTTCGCTGGCCCTGTTGCTGGCCCTCTCCGGTTGCACCAGCCTCACCGCCCCCACCAATCCCGCGCTGACGCGCATCGATCCCGACAAGGGCTATCGCGGCCTCAACCAGCTCCAGGACATGGGCGACATTTCCGTCTACCTCTCCTTCTCCGGTGGCGGCACGCGTGCGGCGGCGCTGTCCTATGGCGTGCTGGAGGAGCTGGCGGACACCCAGGTGGGCAGTGGCGAGAAGCGGCGGCGCCTGCTGGACGAGGTGGACCAGATCAGCTCCGTCTCCGGCGGCAGTTTCACCGCGGCCTATTACGGCCTCTTCGGCGACCAGATCTTCACCGACTATGAAAACGACTTCCTGCGCCAGAGCGTGCAGGGCACGCTGATCAAGCGCCTGCTCAATCCGGCCTACTGGTACAAATCCATATTCAGTGGCTTCGACCGCACCGAGATGGCCATCGAGTTCTACGACAAGCAGGTGTTCAAGGGCCGCACCTTCAACGACATGCGGCCGCGCCCCTTCATCACCATCAATGCCTCCGACATCAGCCAGGGCACGCGCTTCGCCTTCAACCAGGAGTTCTTCGACCTCATCTGCTCCGATGTCGGCCCGGTGAAGGTGGCCCAGGCCGTCACGGCCTCCTCGGCCGTGCCTGTGCTCTTCCAGACCGTGGTGCTGAAGAACCATGCCGGCGAATGCGATACCAGCCAGAGCCGGGTCATGCCCCTGCTGGCACAGGACCGCCAGCGCACCCTGCGCGAGGCGGCCCTGGTGGAAGGACTGAACAGCTATCGCGATGCCCAGGAACGGCCCTATATCCACCTGGTGGACGGCGGCATTGCCGACAACCTCGGCCTGCGCGCCATGCTGGAGCGCGTGCAGCTCTTCGGCACGCGCAGCCTGGATACCAGCAATTCGCCGCGCCATGTCGTGGTCATCCTGGTGGATGCCGCGGTGAAGCCGCGCAAGCCCATAGACCAGACCGCCGAGAAACCGTCCGTGGCCACCACCGTGGGCGCCTTGGCCGATGTGCAGATCGCGCGCTACACCAACGAGACCCGCGCCCTGGTGCAGGAGCTGCTCAAGGAATTGCAGGAGGCCGAGCGCAAGCGCGGCAACCCCACGCAGTTCCATCTGGTGGAGGTGCGCTTCTCCTCGGAAAAGCGCGAGGAAGTGAACCGCTACCTGAATTCCCTGCCTACCAGCCTGGAGCTGCCCAACGAGGAGATAGACCTGCTGATCGCTGCCGGCCGCAGCCTGCTGCGCGATTCGCCCGAGTTCCAGGACTTCCTCAAGTCCGGCGATGTGCTGGGCAAGGTCGTGGAGTCCAGGTCCAGCCGCAAGGACAAGAGCTGCGAGGGCCTGGACCCGCTGAGCTGCCTGCTGAAGAAGATGCGCAGCGAGGACCGGCTGTGGAACCGCGCTGACGAGAAGGCGCCCCCCGAGGCCGCCAAATAGCCCGCCCCGACAGGCCGGGCCAAGAGCGGCTGTCCGGGCCCGCGGGCGGCTTTATGACGTATCGGTTTTGTGGGTATACTCCGGGCGCTTTTGGGGTTCTCTTGCCCCTTTATCTACATCCCCTCATGCCATTCGCCGAGGTTGCCGTGAAGAAGACTTCCCTGTTGCTGGCCGTGCTGGGTCTCAGCGTTGCCGGATTTGCCGCTGCTGCCCCGTCTACCAAGGACATCTCCAAATACCCCCTGGGCGAGCGTGGCGTGTACACCGAGCGCGCCACCACCGACCGTATCAAGCCGGTGGGCAAGGTCTGCGTGGAAGGCAAGGAATGTGAAGGCGTGGTGGCGGCCGCCGCGGCGCCGGCTGCCGGTGGCGCGCCGCGCTCCGGTGAGGCCGTCTACAACGCCAGCTGTGCCGGCTGCCACGGCACGGGTGCCGCCGGTGCGCCCAAGCATGGCGACAAGGGTGCCTGGGCGCCGCGCCTGGCCAAGGGCAAGCCCACGCTCTACAAGCACGCGCTCACCGGTTTCAATGCCATGCCGCCCAAGGGCATGTGCATGACCTGCAGCGACGACGAAATCAAGGCGGCCGTGGACTACGTCGTCAAGTAAGCCTGGCGGCTGCGGATAAAAAAGGGAGCCTGAGGGCTCCCTTTTCTTTGGTCGTTGCAGGACTTTTCGGCGCTCTGGATGCTTACGGACGTGCGTCGGGACCTTTTCTGAATTTTTTCTGGGTTTTTAAAGCAGACTTGATTGAGGTCAGGTCGGAGAGGGTGCTGAGCGCCAGCTCCTCAGTCTTTCTTCTGCAGGCGTCCCAGCATTTTCATGAATTCCAGCACCAGTTTGCGATTGGCCGGCGTCAGTTCGTGGTATTTGCGCTGGAACTGTTGCATGGCGCGGTCGTAATGCGCGACGCCTTCACGCAGGCCGCCTTCGCTTTCCAGTTCGGTGTACAGCGCGCTGGCGGTAATGCCCAGTGTGCGGGCGAGTTTTTGCAGGAGAGCCGCGGAAGGTTGCTGGGTATCGCGTTCTATGCGCGAGAGATTGCCCGGATCGGTCCCGGCCTCCAGGGCCACGGCTTCCAGGGTCAGGCCGCGATCAATGCGGTGTCTTTTTAACAGGGCGCCCATGCTCATGGCGCAGATTCTCGTAAGCCGTTGACATCGCAGCAAAGCAGATGTGCAACGCTTGATTTGTGTTTTTGCATGGGCGCAAGCCTGTTTGCATGCTTTCCCTTGAGTGCCGTCAGGCCGCGCTGGTGCGCGGTGCGGGCCAGGCCAACAAGAGGGAGGGGGACATGGACGGTCTTGAGAGCGTGCTGGTGAAGGGGCCGCCCGAGGTGGTCATCATCCGGGCGGACGAATTGAATATGTATGCCTGGAGCGGACAAGGCGACTGCCTGGGGCATGGTGGTTTGCGCATGGTGGCGCAGTGCTTCGAAGATCATGGTCGTCTGTCCGAGCTGGTGGACCTGGACTACGAATTCTGGGACTGGGCACAGCGCTTTCCGGGACGCAAGGAAACCAGCCCCAAGTCCTGGCGTGAATACCACCTGCAGGGCCTTGAGCTGGCGCACTGGCTGGCCAGCCTGCTGCGCGAGCAGGAGGTGCAGGTGTATTACGCCGTAGCCGGGGGTGATCCTGCCATGCCCATTCCCACGAAGATGGGCCCGCTCTAGGTGCGTCCCTCCTACACTGTAGTCCGCCTTCAGCCGCGCAGCAGGTCCTTGAGGCCGGCCAGGTGCGCGTGGCCCAGCGCCTTTTTCTCTTCCACGCTGCGGTTGCTGTTGCGGCCTTCCCATTCCAGGTCGTCGCCGGGCAGCTCTTCCAGGAAGCGGCTGGGGGTGGTGGGCATGTTCTCGCCGCCCTGCTTGCGGCGTTGCGCCAGCGTCAGGGTCAGCGTCTTGCGGGCGCGGGTGATGCCCACATACATGAGGCGGCGTTCTTCCTCTATGGTGTCGGCCTCGATGCTGTTGCGATGCGGCAGCAGGTCTTCTTCCAGGCCCATCATGTAGGTGTGCGGGAATTCCAGGCCCTTGGCGGCATGCAGGGTCATGAGCTGCACGCGGTCCAGATCCTCTTCCTCGGCCTGCTGCTCCAGCAGGTCCATCAACACCAGCTTGCGGATGACGGTCTCGATGTTCTTGTCGTCTTCGTCTTCCTGCTTGTCCGCCATCTTCTGGATGCTGGCGATGAAGTTCTGCACGTTCTCAATGCGCTTTTCCGCGGCCGACGGTGTGCCCGAGGTATCGCGCAGGTGGTCGTCGTAGCCTACGTCCACCAGCATCTGGCGTATGGCATTGAGGCTGTCGCCATCAATCACTTCGCGCGCGGTCTCGTTCAGCCATTGCGAGAAATCCTGCAGATGGGTGAGCTGGCGATCGGTGAGATGCATGGCCAGGCCCATTTCATCGCAGGCGGCCAGCATGGAACAGCTGCGCTGCTGCGAGTAGCTGCCCAGTTTTTCCAGCGTGGCCGGACCGATCTCGCGCTTGGGCGTGTTGACGATGCGCAGGAAGGCATTGTCGTCATCGGGATTGATGATGAGGCGCAGATAGGCCATGACGTCCTTGATCTCGGCACGCGAGAAAAAAGACTGGCCGCCGGAGACCTTGTAGGGAATCTGCAGTTCGCGCAGCTTGGTTTCGACAAGGCGCGACTGGAAATTGCCACGATAGAGCACGGCGTAGTCGCGGAACTCGGTGCGGTGCACCATCTTGTGGTTGAGGATGTCGGTGGCCACGCGTTCGGCCTCGGCATCCTCGTTGGCGCAGGTCAGCACGCGCAGGGGATCGCCCATGCCGAGCTGGCTCCAGAGTTTCTTCTCGAACACATGCGGATTGTTGGCGATCACCGCATTGGCCGCTTTCAGGATGCGGCTTGTCGAACGGTAATTCTGCTCCAGCTTGACCACGGTGAGGCCGGGGAAATCCTTGGTCAGCTCCACCATGTTTTCCGGACGCGCACCGCGCCAGGCATAGATGGACTGGTCGTCGTCACCCACCGCGGTCAGCGCGCCGCGCGAGCCGACCAGCAGCTTCACCAGCAGGTATTGCGCGGAATTGGTGTCCTGGTATTCGTCCACCAGCAGGTAGTGGATACGGTTCTGCCAGCGTTCGCGCAGTTCCTTGTTGTCGCGGAAACCCACCGTGGGCAACAGGATGAGGTCGTCGAAGTCGACGGCGTTATAGGCGCGCAGATGGCGGTTGTAGATTTCATAGACCCGTGCCGCCAGCGCCTCGCCATCATTCTCGGCGCGGCCCATGGCCTCTTCCGGCGACACCAGGTCGTTCTTGAAGGTGGAGATGAGGTTGCGGATGAGGTCTATCTTGTCGCTGGCG
>DASUXS010000099.1:0-8887 GCA_036377855.1 Moraxellaceae bacterium | reverse complement strand
TGGCGGTTCCAGGGCAGGTCGGCGCGGCAGTCGGGGCAGAGGGGCAGGTGGGTGGCGGCAGTGTCGCAGAGCAGGCAGTTGTACAGCCGCAGGCAGGAGAGGTTAACCATGGATGTCCTTACAGGTTGACGGGACATCAGGTCCCGGGCGAGTATCTCGTCAACCTGGGAGCCTGGCTCTGGTTGACGCGGCTAGGCTGGCTGCTGGCCGGCCTGCTTGCCAAGCTGACGCCCGTCCTGATCTTGCGCCCGCTTGCCCTGTGTCACCTGCGGCGCCGACCTGAATACTGAACCTGATAAAGGAAATGCCATGAGCCTCCGCCACGACTGGTCCCGCAACGAAGTCCGCGCCCTCTTCGAGCTGCCTTTCATGGACCTGCTCTTCCGTGCCCAGACCGTGCACCGCGCGCATTTCGACCCCAACACCGTGCAGGTCTCCACCCTGCTCTCCATCAAGACCGGCGCCTGCCCCGAAGACTGCAAGTACTGCTCGCAGTCCGGCCATTACGACACCGGCCTGGACAAGGAAAAGCTGCTCGCGATTCAAAAGGTGGTGGAAGAAGCCCAGAACGCCAAGGACAAGGGCGCCAGCCGTTTCTGCATGGGCGCCGCCTGGCGCAGCCCGCGCGAAAAAGACATGCCCTATGTGCTGGAAATGGTGAAGCAGGTGAAAGGCCTGGGCCTGGAGACCTGCATGACCCTGGGCATGCTGTCGCAGGAACAGGCGCTGCAGCTGAAAGACGCCGGCCTGGACTATTACAACCACAACCTGGACACCAGCCCCGAGCATTACGGCAAGATCATCACCACCCGCACCTATAACGACCGCCTGAGCACGCTGGCGCATGTACGCGAGGCGGGCATCAAGGTCTGCTGCGGCGGCATCGTCGGCCTGGGCGAAGCCCGTGAAGACCGTATCGGCCTGCTCATGCAGCTGGCCAACCTGCCGGCGCATCCGGAATCCGTGCCCATCAATATGCTGGTGAAGATCGAAGGCACGCCGCTGGGCGATGTCGATGACCTGGATCCTTTCGAATTCATACGCACCGTCGCCGTGGCCCGCCTGCTGATGCCGGAATCCTATGTGCGTCTCTCCGCCGGCCGCGAAACCATGAATGACCAGATGCAGGCCCTGTGCTTCATGGGCGGCGCCAACTCGATTTTCTACGGCGAAAAACTGCTGACCACAGCCAATCCCGAAGCCGCGCATGACCGCCAGCTGTTTGCCCGCCTGGGCATCAACAGCGAAAGCACGCAGGATGTGTCGGACGAATCGCGTGAGGAAGCCATCGCGCAGTCGCTGCGCCAGCAGCAGATCAGCGCGCTGACGCGTGACGCCATGGCCCCGCGCACTGCTGAAACCCTGAACTGACTTTCTTCCCCCTCTCCCCATTCATGGGGAGAGGGTTGGGGTGAGGGGCAGCGGCTTCAGCTACCACCCCTCACCCTAACCCTCTCCCCGCTAGCGGGGAGAGGGGATGAGTTCGGCGCCATGCCCTTCGACTTCAGCACCACCCTCTCCCAAAAAAAAGCCGACGGCCTCTACCGCCGCCGCCGCACCCTCGCGTCTGCACAAGGTGCGCGCGTGGTCGTGGATGGTCGCGAGCTGCTGAATTTCTGCAGCAACGATTACCTGGGCCTGGCCAACCATCCCGCGCTGGTTGCTGCGGCCACGGGCGCTGTAAAAACCTACGGCACCGGCAGTGGCGCCTCGCACCTGGTCTGCGGCCATTCCGCTGAACACCACGCCCTGGAAGAAGAGCTGGCCGCCTTTACCGGCCGCCAGCGCGCCTTGCTGTTCTCCACCGGCTATATGGCCAACACCGGCATCGTGCAGGCGCTCGTCGGCCGTGGCGATGCCGTGTTCGAAGACCGCCTCAACCATGCTTCGCTGATCGACGGCGGCCTGGCCAGCGGCGCGAATTTCCAGCGCTACCGCCATAACGATGTCGCGCATCTCGATGAGCTGTTGCAGAAAAGCACGGCCGATAAAAAGCTGGTGGTCACCGACGGCGTGTTCAGCATGGATGGCGACGTGGCGCCCCTGCCCGAACTCGCCGCCCTGGCGCAGCAGCACGATGCCCTGCTGATGGTGGACGATGCCCATGGTTTTGGCGTGCTGGGCACAAACGGCGTTGGCTGTGCCGAACACTTCGCCCTGGATGGCCGCCAGCTGCCGGTACTGATGGGCACGCTGGGCAAAGCCGCCGGCAGCTTCGGCGCCTTTGTCGCGGGCGATGAAGACCTGGTCGAATATCTCATCAACACGGCACGTCCCTATATTTTCACCACCGCACTGCCGCCGGCCGTGGCCGCGGCCAGTCGCGCCAGCTTGCGTGTGATACGCGAAGAGGGCTGGCGTCGCGACAAGCTGAGCGAGTTGATTGCGCATTTCCGCGACGGCGCCAAGGCGCTGGGCCTGGACCTGATGGACAGCCCCACGCCCATACAGCCGCTGCTGCTGGGCGACAATGAAAAAGCCCTGGCCTGGAGCCGCGCACTGGAAGAGAAAGGCTTGCTGGTCGGCGCGATACGTCCACCCACGGTGCCGGCCGGTTCTGCGCGACTGCGTATCACCTTTTCCGCTGCGCATGAAAAAGCCGATGTGGATGTTTTGCTGGCTGCCTTGGCAAGCTGCCGGGAGCTGGCATGAGCACCGTGCTGCACCATGAAGTGCATGGCCAGCCCGGCAAGCTTGAGCTGGTTTTGCTGCATGGCTGGGGCCTGCATTCCGGTGTCTGGAAACCGCTGCTGCCTTTGCTGACCCCGCATTTCCGCGTGACCTGCGTGGACCTGCCGGGTTTTGGTCGCAGTCCTGCCACGATCTCCTATGCCGCGTTTTTCGATGCCGTGTTGCCGCTGGTGCCGGCGCGTGCGCTGTGGGTGGGCTGGTCCCTGGGCGGCCTGCTGGCGCTGGAAATGGCGGCCCGCCATCCGGAGCGCGTGCAGGCCTTGTCGCTGATCGCGGCCACGCCCTGCTTTTTGCAGCGCGACGACTGGCGTCCCGCCATGGCGCTGACGGTCTTTGAGGACTTTGTCGCCTCCCTGCAGGAAAGCCCGTTACTGACCCTGGAGAGTTTCCTGTCCCTGCAGTGCAAGGGCAGCGCCAGCATGCGCAGCGATATCCGTTTCCTGCATGAGGTGGTGGAGCAGGGCCCCAACTTGGCCACGGCCACCTTGCTGAACGGCCTGCAGCTGCTGGAGCGTGGCGACCTGCGTACGAAGTTTGCCGCCCTGCGCCAGCCGGTGCAGTTCCTGCTGGGTGAAAAAGACGTGCTGGTGCCCGCCAGCTTGCAGGTTTCGCTGAAAGTCCTGCGTGCGGGTACCGACATCGTGGTGATCCCCCAGGCAGCGCATGTGCCTTTCCTGTCGCATCCACAGCGTTGCGCAGATGAGTTGCTGCGCTTTGCGGGGGCGCTGAAATGAACCGCTTTGCCAGCCGCAAACAGGAAATCGCCGGCCGCTTTTCCCAGGCCGCCGCCCATTACGCCGACTTTGCCGCCCTGCAGCAGGCCATCGCCGATGTGCTGCTGCAGGATTTCCAGCCACAGGGCGTGGTGCTGGATGCCGGCTGCGGCCGCGGTCGTGAATCGCGCTTGCTGTTGCAGCAAGCCGCCATCGCCAAGGTCGTGGCGCTGGACATCGCCCCCGCCATGCTGGAAGGATTGCCGGCCTCGGAACGCCTGCAGCCTTTGCTGGGTGACATGGAAGCCGTGCCGCTGCCCGATGCGTCGGTGGCCGCCGTTTTCAGCAACTTCGCCATGCAATGGGCGGAGTCGCGCGAGAAGCTGGCAGCAGAAATGTTTCGAGTGTTGCAGGCCGGTGGTGAACTGCGCGCCAGCGTTCCCGGCCCGGCCAGCTTGCAGGCGCTGCGTGACAGCGGCCTGCATATCAACCATTTCGCCAGCCCGGCAGATTGGGAGCGGGCGCTGCAACAAGCCGGTTTCCACGACTGCCAGTTCCAGCGCCGCGATTTCACCCTGCATTTCGCTACCGTGCGCGAACTGCTGCAGGCGCTGCAGGGCATAGGCGCGGGTACCACGGATGAACGTCGCGACAACCACCTGCTGGGCCGGCGCTGGCTGCAGCAGGTCAGCGCGGCGCTGGAAGCACGGCGCCAGCCGCAGGGCCTGCCCCTGCAATACGATGTGATTTTCATGAGGGCTGTGCGCTAGCACGCCCGGAGAACGGCATGGCCAAAGCATTTTTTGTCACCGGCACCGATACCGGTGTCGGCAAGACCACGGTGAGCTGCGCCTTGCTGGCCGCCGCCCGCGCGCGCGGACTCAGCACGCTGGCCCTGAAGCCGGTGGCCTCGGGCTGCGAGAAAACCGGACAGGGCCTGCGCAATGAAGATGCGCTGGCGCTGATGGCCGAGATGAGCGAGCCCCTGCTCTATGAGGAAGTGAATCCGGTGGCGCTGTCCGAACCGTTGTCGCCGCATCTGGCGGCTGCCGCGGCGGGACGCCGCCTCTCTATTCAGCAGCTGGCTGGTTTCTGCCGCGGCGGCCTGATGCGCCGTGCCGATTTCAAACTGGTGGAAGGGGCGGGGGGCTGGCGTGTGCCGCTGAACGAACGCGAACTGCTGTCTGGCCTGCCGCGTGAACTCAATCTGCCGGTGGTTCTTGTCGTCGGCCTGCGCCTGGGCTGCCTCAACCACGCCATCCTCACCGCCGAAGCCATCCTGCGTGACGGCGTGCGTATCGCCGGCTGGGTAGGCAACAGCCTGGACCCGGACATGGCGGCGCAGCAAGAAAACATAGACACCCTGAGCCGGCTGTTTTCCCCGCCCTGCCTGGGCGTCCTGCCCTGGGATCCGGCCGCCACCGCGACCAGCCGGGCCGCCTTCCTGGACCTCACGCCGCTGCTGCCGGCTCCCCCGGCCGAGGCGGCGCCCAAGGCCTGACAGGGGTTTGGCAAAGGCCTGAAAAGACGGGAAATCCGGCTGTTCCCGTGAACCGCTGGTCAGCAAAAGGGCTGTGTTGCACTAGCCATCTGCTTCATACTTCCGCCGCTTTTGCGTCCGGTAGGGCCCCGCAGCTATTGGCAGGCCTGTGATTACCCCGACGCAGACTCTCTGACGGGCCCCTGCCCCTGAATATGCGAGGTCACTACCATGGCACAGCAATACAAAGCCCCCCTCCGTGACATGCAGTTCGTGCTGCATGAACTCCTTGAAGTTGAAAAGCACTACGCCGCCATCCCGGCCTATGCCGAGACCAACCGCGAGCTGGTGGACAGCGTTCTGGAAACCGGCGCCCAGTTCGCCGAAAACGAACTCTCTCCCATCAACCGTTCCGGCGACGAAGAAGGCTGCACCTGGAATGACGGTGTGGTGACCACGCCCAAGGGCTTCAAGGAAGCCTATGCCAAGTTCGTGGAACTGGGCTTCGGCGCGCTGGCCGCTCCCGTCGAGCACGGTGGCCAGGGCCTGCCGCCCTCGCTGGGCATCGCCATGAGCGAAATGACCGGCACCGCCAACTGGTCCTGGTCCATGTACCCCGGCCTGTCGCACGGCGCCATCAACACTGTTGAAGCCCACGGCACCCCGGAACAGAAGAAGGTCTACCTGGAGAAGATGATCTCCGGCGTATGGACCGGCACCATGTGCCTGACCGAATCCCACGCCGGTTCCGACCTGGGCATCATACGCACCAAGGCCGAACCGAATGCTGACGGCTCCTACGCCATCACCGGCACCAAGATCTTCATCTCCGCCGGTGAACACGACATGGCCGAGAACATCGTGCACGTCGTGCTGGCGCGTCTCCCTGATGCACCGAAAGGCACCAAGGGCATCTCCCTTTTCCTCGTGCCGAAGTTCCTGCCGAAAGCTGACGGTTCCGTCGGCGAGCGCAATGCCGTGGTCTGCGGTTCCATCGAACACAAAATGGGCATCAAGGCTTCCGCCACCTGCGTGATGAATTTCGACCAGGCCAAGGGCTTCCTGATTGCTCCGCCCAACAAGGGCCTGCACGCTATGTTCACCTTCATGAACACGGCCCGTGTCGGTACCGCCCTGCAGGGCGTGTGCGCCGCCGAAGGTTCCTTCCAGGGCGCGCTGTTCTACGCCAAGGAACGTCTGGCCATGCGTTCCCTGTCCGGCCCCAAGGCGCCGGAAAAGGAAGCCGACCCCATCATCGTGCACCCCGCCGTGCGCAACATGCTGCTGACGCAGAAGGCCTTCGCCGAAGGCGGCCGTGCCCTGGTGTACTGGCTGTCCACGCAGACCGACCTGGTGCATTCCGCGGAAAGCGAAGAAGCGCGCAAGGCTGCTGACGACCTGATGAGCTTCCTCACCCCCATCGCCAAGGCCTTCCTGACCGAAGCCGGTTCCGAAGCCGCCAAGCATGGCGTGCAGGTGTATGGCGGCCACGGCTTCATCCGTGAGTGGGGCATGGAGCAGATCGTGCGCGACACGCGCATCGCCTGCCTCTATGAAGGCACCACCGAAATCCAGGCACTGGACCTGCTGGGCCGCAAGGTGCTGCAGACCCAGGGCGCCATGCTCAAGCAGTTCACCAAGATCGTGCACAAATTCGTGCAGGCCAACGAAGGCAATGCCGCCCTGGCCGAGTTCACCGCACCGCTGGCGGCCCTCAACCAGCAGTGGGGCGACATCACCATGAAGATCGGCATGAAGGCCATGCAGAACCCGGATGAAGTGGGCGCTGCCGCCGTCGATTACCTGTACTTCTCCGGCTATGTGACCTTGGGCTACCTGTGGGCGTTGATGGCCAAAGTGGCACAGGAAAAGCTGGCTGCCGGCACCACGGAAGAGGCTTTCTACAAGGCCAAGATCCAGACGGCACAGTTCTACTTCAAGAAGATCCTGCCGCGCACCAAGGGCCATGTCGATGCTATCGAAGGTGGTCTGGATGTGCTGATGCAGATGGATGTGGACGCGTTTGCGTTCTGATGTGTCGCATCTGAAGTAAGTGAAGCTGCAAAAGGCCCGCGTATGCGGGCCTTTTGCTGAAATGATTTCTGCTACACCACGTCATCCCCGCGCAGGCGGGGATCTTAAGAATTCAGGCAGAGCCTTTAACGAAGCCCTGCCCGGACTCCGGAGATCCCCGCCTGCGCGGGGATGACGGGCAAGCCAATGAGGTAGTAACCATGGCCGTATACAAAGCCCCCCTGCGCGACATGCGTTTCGTGCTGGACGAAGTCTTCAACTCCACCGCTTTCTGGGCCTCGGTGCCGGCGCTGGCGGAAACCGACCGCGACATCGTCGACGCCATCCTGGAAGAATCCGCCAAGCTCAATGAAAACGTGATCTTCCCGCTCAATCGCAGCGGCGACGAAGAAGGCGCGCAGTTCAGCAATGGTAACGTCACCACGCCCAAGGGCTTCAAGGAAGCCTTCAAGCAGTTTGGCGAAGGCGGCTGGATTGGTCTCGGTGCCGATCCGCGCTGGGGCGGCCAGGGCCTGCCCAAGACCGTGACGGTGCTGACGGATGAAATCCTTTTCTCCGCCAATCCCTCCTTCGCGCTCTACCCGCTGCTGGGCATAGGCGCTGCGCTGTCCATGTCGCAGCATGCCAGCGACGAGCTCAACGATTTCTACCTGCCGAAAATCTATTCCGGTGAATGGGCCGGCACCATGTGCCTGACCGAACCGCATGCCGGCACCGACCTGGGCATCATCAAGACCAAGGCCGAACCGCAGGCCGATGGTTCCTACTCCATTTCCGGCACCAAGATTTTCATCACCGGTGGCGAGCACGACCTGGCTGAGAACATCATCCACCTGGTGCTGGCCAAGCTGCCGGATGCACCGGCCGGCTCCAAGGGCATCTCGCTCTTCCTGGTGCCCAAGTTCATCCCCAATGCCGACGGTTCCATCGGTGAGCGCAACAAGGCCGCCGCCGGTTCCATCGAGCACAAGATGGGCATCAAGGCTTCCGCCACCTGCGTGATGAATTTCGACGGCGCCAAGGGCTGGCTGATCGGCAACGTCAACGAAGGCCTGGCCGCCATGTTCGTGATGATGAATTACGAGCGCCTGTCCATGGGCATACAGGGCCTGGGCGCTTCTGAAGTCGCCTACCAGAGCGCCGCCGCCTACGCGCGTGACCGCCTGCAGGGCCGTTCCGCCACCGGCGTGAAGGCGCCGGCCAAGGCCGCCGATCCGCTGCTGGTGCATCCGGATGTGCGCCGCATGCTGCTCAAGACGCGTGCCCACAACGAAGCCGCGCGTGCGCTGGCCATGTACACCGCGCGCTACCTCGATCTCGCCAAATACGGCGAAGGCGAAGTGGCCAAGGCGGCTGCCGACCGTGTCGCGCTGCTGACGCCGGTGGTCAAGGCCTTCCTTTCCGACAAGGGCTTTGAAGGTTGCGTGGATGCGCAGCAGGTTTTCGGCGGCCATGGCTTCATCCGCGAATGGGGCATGGAGCAGCTGGTGCGTGACGTGCGTATCGCACAGATCTATGAAGGTGCCAACGGCATCCAGGCCAACGACCTCATGGGTCGCAAGGTCGCCAAGAACAAGGGTGCTTTCGTGGCCACCTTCGTTGCCGAAATGCGCGAAACCGCGGCCCGCCTGCAGGCGCCGGAACTGGCCAATGTGAAGGCCGGTTTCGTGGCCGCCATCGACCGTCTGGAAGGCCTGACCCGTGGCGTGATCGAACGCTCCGCTGCCAACCCGGATGAAGTGAACGCCGCCGCGGTCGACTACCTGCACGCCTTCGGTTTCACCGCCTATGCCTATATGTGGGCACTGATGGCTGAAGCCGCACTGCCGAAGAAGGGTGATGACGCGTTCTACGCCGACAAGCTGGCGCTGGCTGATTTCTTCACCGCGCGCGTGCTGCCGGAACTGGAGTTCCGTGCCCGTGCTGTCGAGGCCGGTGCGGATACGCTAATGCAGTTTGACGAGGCTTA
>DASUXS010000098.1:0-6130 GCA_036377855.1 Moraxellaceae bacterium | reverse complement strand
GCCTGCTACGTCACCATCGGTTTCGGCACCATGTTCGGCGGCTGGCGCATCGTCAAGACCATGGGCCAGAAGATCACCAAGCTCAAGCCCGTAGGCGGTTTCTGTGCGGAAACCGGCGGCGCCATGACGCTGTTCCTGGCGACCTCGCTGGGCGTGCCGGTGTCCACCACGCATACCATCACCGGCGCCATCGTCGGTGTCGGCGCCACCAAGAAGCTGTCGGCTGTGCGCTGGGGCGTGGCGGGCGGCATCGTCTGGGCCTGGATCCTGACGATTCCGGCCAGTGCGCTGATCGCGGCGATTTTCTGGGCGATAGGCACGGAGATTCTCTAAGCCCTCTCCTGGAAATAAAAAGGCCCGCATCTGCGGGCTTTTTTATTCTTCGCCATTCCCGTTCCATTGTTCCCGTCATTCCCGCGCAGGCGGGAATCTCCATGATTTGCAGCGGGCCCTTTTTAGAGCTCTGCCGGGATTCAGGAGATTCCCGCCTGCGCGGGAATGACGAAGTGGGGGCTAATCCCCCGATCGCCTGAACGCCAGCTTTGCCGCAATCAGCGTAAAGCTCGCCACAATCGCCACCACCACCCAGAAGCCCGCCGCATCATGCGCCAGCGGGATGCCGCCCACATTCATGCCGAACAGGCCGGCGATCATATTGATGGGCAGGGCCAGCACCGACACCGTGGTCAGCACATACAGGCTGCGGTTGTCCTGCTCGTTGATCTGCGCGGCGATCTCTTCCTGCAGCAGCTTGATGCGCTCCTGCAGCGCGGTCATGTCGCTGAGCACTGTGGAGAATTCTTCCGTGGACTGGCGCAGTTCCAGCAGGTCGTTGTCCTGCAACCATGATGGCGGGCGGTTGAGCAGGCGGAACAGCGCCGACGGCTCCGGGGCCAGCAGGCGCTGCAGCCGCACCAGCAGGCGGCGGAAATTACCCAGCTGGCTGCGACCGGTGTCCGGCCGGTGCAGCAGCAGGCGGTCCTCTATGCTGTCCACGCGGCCGGCAATCTCGCGCACTATGCCCACCAGCACATCCGCTTCGTCGCGCAGCAAATGCACCAGCAGGTCCACGGGGGAGTGCAGGCGCTCACCATGTTTGACCGCCTCGCGCAGGCGGTCCACCGAACGCAGCGGTTTGCTGCGCGCCGTGACGGCGATGCGGCTGTCTACATGCAGCCACAGCGTGGCGATGTCCGAGGCATCAAAACTGAAATCGAAGAGCACGTCATTCAGCACCGCCACCAGGGCACCGTCGGCATGCTCGATGCGCGTGGAGCGCGTGCCTTCACGCAGGGTTTCATAGAACTGCGGCGACAGCGTGAGGTGGCTGTGCAGCCAGTGCTCGCAGCCGGCATGGGCCAGATTGACGTGCAGCCAGAGGAATTCGCGGGGCTCGGGCTGCCGCAGCCAGGCCTCGGCCTGGGCCGGGCTGAGCAGGCGGGCGTCGCCGCTCTCGCGGAAGGCGTAGGCGCAGATCAGGCCGGTGAGGTCCGAGCCGAAGGCGGTGGTGCTCATGGAGAAACAGGCGCTGTGGGAAGGGCGCCATTTTTGCTGCAAAGCCGTGACAGTCTGGTGACAGCTGGCGGCTCAGAGGGCGACTCAGATGACGGCAGCCGGGCGGCTGGCCGGCGGCCGCCGTTCCAGCCAGAGCATGCTGAGCAGGCCGCAGGCAATGGCGAACCACAGCGTGGCCAGGCGTATCGCCACGGCGGCCAGCGTGGCGCTGGCCAGCGGAGCATCCCAGGCCCGGAGCAGCACAACGATGGCGACTTCGGTGGAGCCCAGTCCGCCGGGAATCATGGAGGCGGCACCGGCCAGCATGGCCAGCGGGTAGATGGCCAGGCTGATGGCGGTGGGCACATGGATGTTCAGGGTCAGCAGCAGCCAGGCGAAGGCCGAGGCGGTGAGACCCCAGGCCAGCACGCCCAGGCCCAGCGCCAGCAGCAGGTCACCGGGATTCAGCCAGACACGGGCGCCGGCAAAACCTTGCGCGACTATGTCCAGCAGTTTGCCGGCACGCGGCCAGGAGTGCCCCTGCAGATAGGTGGCCAGGGCGCGCAGGCGGCCGGCAAACAGCATGAGCAGCAGCACCAGGCCCAGGGCGCCGCCCGCGAAGGCGGCCACCAGCCCGAAATGCGGCGACTGCAGGGCCAGCACGCTGGCCAGCGCCAGCAGCACGACGATGTCCAGCGAGCGCTCAAAGACAAAGGCCGCCACGACAGGGCCTGCGCCCACGCCCAGCGGCTGGAAATAACGTATGCGCACCAGTTCGCCGGCCTTGCCGGGTGTGGCGGTGAAAGCGAAGCCGGCGACATAGGCCGGGAAGCCGCGAGCCAGTGAAAAGCTGTGGCCGTTGCGATGCAGCAGGTAATGCCAGCGTATATAGCGCAGGCCGTAGGAGAGCAGCGACATCACGGCCAGCAGGCCCAGCGTGGGCAGCAGCGCGGGCAGGTCGTCGAAGCCGTGCTGGCGTTGCTCCAGGCCGACGATGATGCCGATGTAGAGCGCTGTGATCAGCGCCAGGCTGATGAGGCTGCCCCGCATTTTCATGAGGGGGATTTTTCCGCGAAAGACCAGTGTTTGTGGCCGAGGTAGCTGGTGAAAACCGGCACGACCACGCCCACGGCATGGGCGATTTCCGGCAGGAAATGGCGCAGGCCAAACGCCGGCAGCAGGTAGTAGGCCAGCACCATGCTCACCAGCCAGGTCTGCAGCACGGCGATGAGGTTGACCACCACGAAGAAGAAGGCGGAGCGGTGCAGCTGCTGCGTGCTGTGCTTGAAGACAAAGGCGCGCGCCAGCAGGAAGGCGGTGAGCATGCCCACGAGATAGGCCAGGATGATGGCGCTGGAATAGCTCATCCACTGGTTGAAGACGATGCGGCTGCCGAAATTCACGGCGGCGGCAATGCTGCCGGTCACCAGGAAGGTGATGAATTGCCGCGACAGGAATGGCTGCATCATGCCGAGGCCTGCCGGGCCATGTGGCGGCCGAAATGTATGCTCTCGGAAATGCCGCGGTCCTCGGGGTAGTAATACGAGGTATCGGCCACCCACAGTCCCCGCACCGGCAGCGCCAACGGCGGCAGCGTGTCCAGGTAGCCCGGTTCGCAGATGGGCTGGGCATGGCGGTAGCGGCTGGCGCGCATGGCCAGGAAATCCTCGTCACGCAGGGCCGGGTTGATGCGCATGAGATAGCTTTTCACCTTGTCCAGGAAGACCTGGTCGCTGTCCTGGAATTTCGGGTGCTCGCCCGGCATGTAGAAAGGCACGTAGACCACATGCTCCTGCAGCGGACGCAGGTTGCTGTACTCCACCAGGCCCGGGATATCCATGTCGTCGTCATTCACGTTCAGCCAGAAATTCTCCGTCACCGGCCGGCGCAGCTTGGCGATGACGCAGACCACGGCGATGTTCTTGCGCGAAGCGAATTTCTCCAGGATGTCCTGCGGCAGGTCGGGCATCACGCGCGGCACATAGGGCAGCGGAATGGTGCTGACTACTTTGTCGAAGGCCTGGAAGTGGTCACCGCCCTCTTTGCCAGCGAGGTGCAGGCCCGTGACCTGGCCATTTTCCATGGCCACGCGGCTGACCGGCGTGGACAGCCGTATTTCACCGCCATTGGCTTCGATATAGGCCTTCATGCCCTGCAGCAGGGTTTCCGAACCACCGTCGAGATAACCCAGCTTTTCGCGGAAGAGGTCGTAACGCGAGCGGCCGATACGGCGTATGCGGCTCCATATCCAGGCCGCGGAAAGATTGCCGGCGTAGTCATAGAACTTGTAGTCGAAAAGTTTGCGCCACAGCACTTCATAAGCTTCGTCGCCCACAGCGTTGCGTATCCAGCCCGTGGCTTCCACCTTGTCCAGCGGCCGCCAGTCATTGCGTTTGGTGGAGAGGAAGGCATGCAGGCCGTAACGGAATTTCGCCAGCAGGCCCAGGCCCGGGAATTTCAGCAGGGCGATCGGGTTGCCCCAGGCGTGCAGCTTCCGCTGGTAGTAGTAGCCCATCCTGGTTTCCACCCAGTGCATCTTTTGCGCCAGGCCCAGCTCGTCCAGCACCTGCAGGAAGGCGGAGTCGGAAATGCAGTGGAAGTGGTAGTAGCGCTCAATGCGCAGGCCGGCGAAATCGAAACAGGCGGTCATGCCGCCGACGCGGTCATCGGCTTCGAACACCACCGGGTGGTGGCCGTCGCGCACCAGCTGGTAGGCCACGGCCAGGCCCATGGGGCCGGCGCCCAGGACGGCAATGCGTTGCGGTTTCTGTGTTTGCGGGCTGGCCATTTCAGAGCTCTCCATTTCAGAACTCCAGGACGATCTTGCTGTAATCGGGGTCATTGAAGGTTTCGTGAACGGCCCTGGCAAAGGGTGTGGCAGTCACGCCGAAAATGCCGGGCCAGTCTATGACCTCGAATTCGTCGCGCGCCACCAGCGCCTTGAGCTGGTCGGCGGTGAAGGGCGGATTGCTGTCGAACAGCCCCCACACCTTCAACAGGAAATAAAACAGCGTGTAGGGGATGTGCAGGATCAGCGTGCGGCTGCCCGTGGCCTGGCGTATCTCGCGGATGATGTCGACATAGTCCACTTCCTCCAGGCCGGTGATGTTATAGACCTGGCCGGTGATGCGCTTTTCCAGGCAGCTGATGATGATGCGGCAGAAATCGCCGACATAGAGCGGCTGGCGCATATAGCGGCCGTTGCCCGGAATGGGGAAGACCGGCACTTTCTGCATGAAGCGCGAGAGCCAGCCCAGGTGCTTGCGGTCGAACCAGCCGAACATCAGCGTGGGACGCAGCACCACGCAGGGGATGCCGCTGGCCAGCACATGCTGTTCCTGCACTTTTTTCGTGTTGGTGTAGTCGTCATCCGCCACCGATTCCACCACCGAAGAGCTGATATGCACGGTGTAGGGGACGTTGTGCTGCCTGATGGCGGCCAGCACATGGTCGGTGGCGGTGATGTTGTTGCGCAGGAAGGGTTCCGGCGTGGGCGCGCCTATCTGCGCCTGCAGCATCACGACGCTGTCGGCACCGGCGAAATGCCGCTGCCAGGCACCGGCCTCAGCGAGGTCGGCGTATTCGACCACGATGTCCGGATGCATCTGCCGCAGGATGCCGAGATTGTGCTCGTGCTTGTCCAGCACCACGAGGTTGCGGTAACCCGCGCGCTTGAGCTGCGCCACCAGGTTCTGGCCGACCAGGCCGGCACCGCCGGGCAGGATGACTTTCGCGTGGTTCATGGCCAGCTCAGAGCTTGAGTTTCTTGAAGATGAAGGCGGGGACATGGCGGATCACCAGCAGGATGTAGCGCCAGAAAAACGGCGTGTACAGCGTGTTGCAGCCGCGTTCCAGGCCGCGCGTGATATCGGCCGCGACTTTGTCCGGTGAAGCCACCAGCGCCTGCGGCAGGGGCAGACCCTGGGTCATGGGCGTGTCCACGAAGCCGGGCTTGATGGTCATCAGGTGCACGCCCTGTTTGAACAGGCGGGCCCGCAGGCCTTCGCAGAAAGCGCTGACGGCGGCTTTGGCGGAACCGTAGAGATAATTGGAGGGACGGCCGCGATCACCCGCCACCGAGGAGATGACGGCGATATTGCCCTTGCCCTGCGCGGCCATGCGTTCGGCCAGCGGCGTCAGCACGGCGATGACACTGAGGCCGTTGCTGGAAAATTCGCGTATGGCCAGGCCCACATCCTGTTCGCAGGCAACCTGGTCGGGCAGCGTGCCATGCGCCACCAGGGCGATGTCTATCCGGCCCAGTGCCTGCTGGCAGGCATCCAGCATGGCGGCGTGCTGCTCGTAGGCATTCATGTCCAGGGTGAAGACATCGCAGACGGCATGGCGCGCGCGCAGGTCAGCCGCCACCTGCTCCAGTTTTTCCGCATCGCGCGCCACCAGGAAGAAATGCGCCGGCGTTTCCGCCCAGCGCCGGGCACAGGCGGTGGCAATGGCGGAGGTGGCGCCGATGATGAGGATGTTTTTCATGCTTGTGTCACGCGCTTCCAGAAATGGGAGTTGAGCGCCGGATCGCGCAGGGCCTGGACCTGTTCCCAGGCGGGATAGAACTGCCGGAAATCCGCGCCGGACATATGCGCATCCTTGGCGGGGTAGAGCCGTCCGCCGGCGTCACGGG
>DASUXS010000097.1:0-9208 GCA_036377855.1 Moraxellaceae bacterium | reverse complement strand
AGGCGGTTCTGCGTGAATTCGTTGTTGCGGCTGGTGAAGGTGATGGTGGGGCGCAGCACGTAATGGTCGCTGAACTCCAGGGTGAGATGGGAGTCGTCCGCCGGGCACATGATTTCATGCAGCTTCTCGCCGGGACGTATGCCGATCACCTCCAGCTTGATGCCGGGGGCCATGGCTTCCGCCAGGTCGGTGATGCGCACCGAGGGAATCTTGGGCACGAAAATCTCGCCGCCATGCATGCGCTCGAAATTCTTCAGCACGAAAGCCACGCCCTGGTCCAGCGTGATCCAGAAGCGGGTCATGCGCGTGTCGGTGATGGGCAGCGTGTCACGGCCTTCCGCCAGCAGCTTGCGGAAGAAGGGCACGACGGAGCCGCGCGAGCCGACGACATTGCCGTAGCGCACCACCGAGAACTGCGTGCGATGGCCGCCAGCCATGTTGTTGGCCGCCACGAACAGCTTGTCCGAGGCGAGCTTGGTTGCACCGTACAGGTTGATGGGATTGGCCGCCTTGTCGGTGGAGAGGGCGATGACGCGCTCGACATTGTTGGCCAGCGCCGCCTGGATGACGTTCTGGGCGCCATGGATATTGGTCTTGATGCACTCCATGGGATTGTATTCGGCGGCCGGCACCTGTTTCAGGGCGGCGGCGTGGATGACGTAGTCAACGCCGCGCATGGCCTGGTCCAGGCGCTCACGGTCGCGTACGTCGCCGATGAAATAGCGCATGCAGGGCGCATTGAAAACCTGCTGCATCTCGTACTGCTTGAGTTCATCGCGCGAAAAGATGATGAGCTTGCGCGGGTTGTAGTGCTGCAGGATGCTCCTGACATACTGGTGTCCGAAGGAGCCGGTGCCGCCGGTTATTAGAATTGTTTTGTCGTTGAACATGGGGGTGTCTCGATTAGCTGTACTTCTTTCTTTCCCACCAGGGCATGGGATGGCAGTGCTGGGCCAGGCGCCAGGTGAGCAGGAAACGCAGGCCCATGGAGAAGGCATAGGCAATGGCCACGCCCGCCAGGCCCAGCGGCGGGATGAGGACCAGGATGAGCAGGATATTGACAGCCCCCGAGCCAATCGTCACGAGGGACAGGCCGCCGGTTCTTTTGGAAAAGAACACGTAGTTGGTGACCATCAGGTACATGCCGCCAAAGGCCTGGCCCAGCGCCAGCCAGCCTATGAGTGCGCCGGCGGCGGCATAACCGGGGCCGGCCAGCACCGGCAGCAGGCAGGGCCCCAGCAGGGCCATGGCGGCGGCCAGCAGCAGGGCGACCGCAAAATACTGCCAGGATTTGCGCACAATATCGTGCTTCTCCGCGGCGTCGTCGCGCTTCAGCCGTTCAAACAGCCAGGGGACGTAGGCTTTGTTGATGGCATCAGCCAGCAGCGCCAGCACCATGGCGACCTGTGCCGCCACCATGTAGATGCCGACCGGTCCGGCGCCGAGCTCGCGGCCGATCAGGAAACGGTCGGCCATGCCGAGCAGGAAAATGCCGGCGATGTGCGGCACCAGCGGCAGACCGAATGCCAGTGCCTCGCGCAGCAGGTCGGGCCGCCAGCGCAACCCCAGCAATCCCTCCCGGCGCAGCGACAGCAGGGCCAGCCCGGCAAAGATGACCGCGGTGGCGATCAGGGCCTGCAGGCGGCCGGCAACGCCTTCCTGCAGCAAGACCACGGCGATGATGGCGGTGACGAAGGCCGCGGCGGCCTGCGCCACCTGGAAGACCGCATACCGTTGCGCCTGCTGGCGCACCTGCCATTGCCCCAGGCGCAGGCCGGCCAGGAAAGTGGACAGGCTGACCAGGATGGCGCCGCCAAACCATTGCGCGTCCAGGCCCAGGGCGGCGGCAACCGGGACACGGAACACCAGCAGGAGCAGGGCGGCAAGCGCGCTCGTGCCGAGCAGGATCTGCAGGCAGGCGCTGATGAAGTCGCGTATTTCCGCGGGGTCGTCGGGGCAGTCGTAGTACTTGCGGTTGGCCGCCCCTTGCACGCTGAGGCCGACAAAAGCGCCGAGGCCGGCCACCAGGCTCTGGAACAGGGCCACCTCGCCATATTCGGCGGGTGTCATGTGGCGGGTCAGGATGGGCAGCAGCAGGAAGGGAACGGCAGCGCTGAGGAGATTGGCGAGCAGGTAGGTCGCGGAAGAGGAGGCCAGCCGTCCGGGGCGCAGTGAGATGGGCATCGTGAGGCCGGCTGCCTCAGTTCGTCATGCTGAACTTCAGCACATGCGTGGTGTCGTCGCCGAAGTTTTCCCCCAGGGCAATCTCCCCCGTGCCCCAGAGGGGCAGTTCTTCGCGGCGCAGGTAGACCACATTGCCATCCTCGCTGCGGACATAGCTGCCATTGGTGCTCTGGTCAATGAACACGAACTTGCCGCGCCGGCTTTCAATGCGCGCATGCAGGCGTGACGACAGCGGGCTGGCGACCACGATCTCGCAGGTTTCGGCACGGCCTATGCCGGCATTGCTGCCCAGCTCCAGGCGGTGGATCTGGTCCTGATAGTGGATGCTGAGGGTGGCGGGAGCCTCCGGCTTCAGGTTGCCGCTGCTGCTGGCCACGAACACCGTCGCATTCGCCTCTTCTTCCCAGAGGATTTCGTAGATCACCATGCTGTCCTGCTTGCCCTTCACCTGCGTGGTGTCGAAGAGGCGGGATTTTGCCGCCATGGCTTCGGGCAGCGAGGTCACGGTGTCGCGCGTGGTGATGATCTGGCCGGCGCGGGCGATGGCGCTCATGCGCGCCGCCACGTTCACGGCATCGCCGAAGACATCGCCGTTCTCCAGGATCACCGGTCCCCATTGCAGGCCCATGCGCATCTGCAGTTTCACGGCACTGCTGTTGTCAGCGGTGATTTCTTCCTGCATGGCGATGGCGGCGCTGACAGCGCGTTCCGCGGTGGGGAAACGGCAGAGGATTTCGTCGCCTATGGTCTTCACCAGGATGCCGCTGTAACGCTCGGCCACGCCGGTCATGCGCGCCAGCAGCTGGCCGATGGCTTCACGGGCTGCACGGTCGCCGATTTTTTCATACAGGCGGGTGCTGCCGGCGACGTCGGCGAACAGGATGGCGTGGAACTGCTGGGTGGCGGTATTCATGCGGCGATAAGTTCCCTGGTATTCCCTGCTTTTTTGTTTACAGCGCTTTCATGCGCTGCAGCTGTTCATTGAGCTGGACACTGGCCTGGCGGGCCTCGTCCAGCTTTTCCTGTTCCTTGGCGACCACATCGGCCGGCGCGCGCGCAGCAAAGGATTCATTGCCCAGCTTGGCTTCCAGGCGCTGCTGTTCCTTGGCCAGCTTGTCCAGCTCGCGGCCCAGGCGGTCGATTTCCGCCTGTATGTCCACCAGGCCCTTGAGCGGCACCAGCAGCTTCATGTCGCCCACGAGAGCGGTGGCGGCAACCGGGGCTTCTTCACCGTCCTGCAGCCAGGCCAGGGCTTCCAGGCGCGCCAGGGCGCGCAGGAAACCGTCGAAACGGGCGATGCGCTCGCGGTCGGCCAGGGTGCCGCTCTGCAGCCGCAGGCTCACGGGCTTGCCCGGGCCCACGCCCAGCTGGTCCCGAATATTGCGCAGCGCGGAGATCACTTCCTTGATCCATTCCACATCATTTTCAGCCGAGGGATCGATGCGGCTGGGATCCGGGGTAGGGTACTTCTCCGCCATCAGGCTGGCGCCACCCTTGCCGGCCAGCGGCTTCACGCGCTGCCAGATGGCCTCGGTGATGAAGGGCATGATGGGGTGGGTGAGGCGCAGGATGGCTTCCAGCACGCGCACCAGGGTGCGGCGCGTGCCGCGACGGGCGTCGGCGCTGGCCTCGTCGCCGGTGAGCACCGGCTTGGTCAGTTCCAGGTACCAGTCGCAGTACTCGTTCCAGACGAATTTGTAGATGGCCTGCGCGGCGTGGTCGAAACGGAAGCTGTCGAGGGCATCGATGACTTCCTGCTCGGTCTGCTGCAGGCGCGAGATGATCCAGCGGTCCACCACCGACAGCTCCACGGCGCCGCCGCCCAGGCCCACGTCCTGGCCTTCGCAGTTGGTGATGACATAGCGGCTGGCATTCCACAGCTTGTTGCAGAAATTGCGGTAGCCCTCGACACGGTTCATGTCGAACTTGATGTCGCGGCCGGTAGAGGCCAGCGCGGCAAAGGTGAAGCGCAGGGCATCGGTGCCGAAGGACTTGATGCCTTCCGGGAATTCCTTGCGCGTGGCTTTTTCGATCTTGGGCGCATCCTGCGGCTTCATCAGCCCGGTGGTGCGCTTGCCCACCAGCGTTTCCAGGTCTATGCCGTCGATGAGGTCCAGCGGGTCCAGCACATTGCCCTTGGACTTGGACATCTTCTGGCCTTCGGCATCGCGCACCAGGCCGTGCACATACACGGTCTTGAAGGGCACTTCGGGACGGCCGGTTTCATCGCGCATGAAATGCATGGTCATCATGATCATGCGCGCCACCCAGAAGAAGATGATGTCGAAGCCGGTGACCAGCACATCGGTGGGATGGAAGGTCTGCAGCTCCGGCGTGTTGTCCGGCCAGCCCAGCGTGGAGAAGGTCCACAGGCCGGAGGAGAACCAGGTGTCCAGCACGTCCTCGTCCTGGCGCAGCTTCACTTTGGCGTCGAGTTTGTGGCGCGTGCGCACCTCGGCTTCATCGCGACCCACATAAACCTTGCCGGTCTCGTCATACCAGGCGGGAATGCGGTGGCCCCACCACAGCTGGCGCGAGATGCACCAGTCCTGGATGTCGCGCATCCAGGCGAAATACATGTTCTGGTACTGCTCCGGCACGAACTTGATGCGGCCGTCTTCGACAGCGCGTATGGCGGGCTGGGCCAGCTGCGCGGTCTTCACATACCACTGGTCCGTGAGCCAGGGCTCGATGACGACACCGGAGCGGTCGCCGCGCGGCACCTTCAGGGTGTGCGGGTCGATTTTTTCCAGCCAGCCTTCGCTTTCCGCCTGCGCCACGATTTTCTTGCGCGCCACGATGCGGTCCAGGCCGGCATAGTCGGCGGGCGCGGCTTCATCGGCGCCGGCTTCGTTGGCATAGCTCAGCGTGTCAAAGCTGGCCTTCACATGCGCATTCAGGTCGAAGATGTTGATCAGCGGCAGGTTGTGGCGTTTGCCCACTTCATAGTCGTTGAAGTCGTGGGCCGGCGTGATCTTCACGCAGCCGGTGCCGAAGTCCTTGTCCACATATGCGTCGGCGATCACCGGCACCAGGCGGCCGGTCACCGGCAGCTTCACTTTCTTGCCGATGAATTTCTGGTAGCGCTCGTCGTCCGGATGCACGGCCACGGCGCTGTCGCCGAGCAGGGTTTCCGGACGCGTGGTGGCCACCACCAGCGTGCCGCTGCCATCGGCGAGCTCATAGCGGAAATGCCACATCGAGCCCTTTTCTTCTTCCGACAGCACTTCGAGGTCGGAGATGGCGGTATGCAGTTTCGGATCCCAGTTCACCAGGCGCTTGCCGCGGTAGATGAGGCCGTCGTCGTAAAGGCGCACGAAGGCTTCCTTCACGGCATTGGAGAGGCCGTCGTCCATGGTGAAGCGTTCGCGCGACCAGTCCACGGAGGAACCCAGGCGGCGGATCTGGCCGGTGATGGTGCCGCCGCTCTTGGCTTTCCAGTCCCAGACTTTTTCCAGGAATTTTTCGCGGCCCAGGTCGTGTCGGGTGATGTTTTCGGCGGCCAGCTGGCGCTCCACCACCATCTGCGTGGCGATGCCGGCATGGTCGGTGCCCGGCTGCCACAGCGTGTTGCGACCCTGCATGCGGCGATAGCGTATGAGGGTGTCCATGATGGTGTTGTTGAAGCCGTGCCCCATGTGCAGGGAGCCCGTGACATTGGGCGGCGGGATCATGATGCAGTAGGGATCGCCTTTGCCCGAAGGCTTGAAATACCCGGCTTTTTCCCAGGTTTCATACCACTGGCTTTCGATATCGGCGGGGTTGAAGGTGGGTTCCATGCTCATGTGACGCGGGCTCAACGGGGGAAGGTGGAAAGGAGGGATTATAGGGGCAGGACAGGATGGTGACGAAGCGCTTCCTGTCCCGCCTGTTCAGGCGCCGGCCGGTTTGCGCAGCAGCCAGAGGTAGCCGGGGACCAGCCAGTAGGCGAAGCGGGCGATCAGGGTGGCGATGCGCTGCTTGGGCGAGCCGGGCGGCACCATGTAGTCGGTGCCGAAGCGCAGCGGTTCGTCCAGGGCCTTGCGGGTGTAGTCGACGATCTCGAAACGCCCGGCCAGCGACTTCAGGCCCCAGTAGCTGAGGTGCTTTTCGTAGTAATACCTGGCCCGGCCGGAGAGTCGCACATAGACATGGCCCAGGGGCCGCGGAATCACGGAAAGGAAGGGCAGGTGGTAGTGGTGTTCGCTGATGTTGAGCCGGTTGCCGGCCGCGAAATAGCAAACACCACCTGGCCGCAGCACACGGAAAATCTCCGTCATCATGCGCGCTGCATCGGGCACGTGCTCATACACCTGCGAGCAGATCACCACATCGAAGCTGTTGTCAGGAAAGCGCAGCTGCATGGCATCGCCCTGCTCGAACTGCAGGTTGTGCTGGGTGGCAAAGGTGGTGGTGGCGAAGGCGATGGCAGCGGCATCGATGTCGATGCCGACCAGGGACTGGAAATGCGTGGCCAGGTGGCTGTCGATCAGGCCGGTGGAGGCGCCCACATCCAGTGCGTTCAGGCTGGCCAGCGGCGTGCTGCCGAAATGGTCGGCCAGGATGCGGATCATGGTTTCCGCTTTGCGGGTCCGCCCCTCCTTTTCATACATGGCATCGCCGGGTGTCGAGAAGCCATGTTGGTAGCCGCGGCCCATGCGGGGTCTCCGGAATGCGTGCTTGAGGCGGGGGAGTATATCGGGCTGCTTGCGGCCTGGTCAGCCCTTGCGGACGTGTTCGCTGATGAGGCGGTCCATCTCGGCGCGCAGGCGTACGCGCAGCTCGCTTTTCAGGGTTTCGACATGGGCGTCGATGAGGCTTTCCACCACCGGGCCCAGGCGCAGGCGCAGCTCGCGCTCCAGGTCCACCTGTTCGTGGCTGGGCGGGGTGGCCGGGGTCTTCATGAGTTCGCGCAGGCCGGCCGAGGCCTGGGTCTGGCTGCTCTGCAGGCGTTCCAGCACGCTTTTGGGCAGGAAGGGATTGTCCTTGTTGGGCAAGGCCGGGGCCGCTGCCGCTGCCGTCGGGGTGGCGCTGTCAGGTTCGCCGGCATCGCTGAAAAGCTGGCCCTGGTTGACGGCCGCTTTCCCGGGAGCCGGGCGTGAGGCAGCAGTGGTGGCAGCTCGGGGGGCACTGCCGGCCAGCAGTGGCATGTCGTCCTCTTCCAGGAAGATGTAGAGGTCGCGCAGCTCGCCGATGAGCTCGCGCTTCAAGCTGCGGCTGCTGCGCTTCCAGCGCAGGTCGAAGTCCGGTCCGAGATCGTCGAAGTGGCGTGCCATGGCCGTCATTGCAGGTGTGTTGCTCAGATATTGTGCGAAGTGACAGGGTAGCCCTGTTGCTTGTACTGGCGCCAGTGCTGGCGCGCGGCCTCGCGCATGGGCTCGTCGCCGCCCACGATCTCGACGATGCGGCGGAAGCGCTGTGGCTGCTCGGGGGCGCTGGCATTCAGGTTCACCAGCAGGTCGCGGGCCTCGGCGGGAATCTGCTGCCAGCCTATGCGCACCGGTGGCGGCGGCGTGGGGCCGTCGCCCACCAGGTGGTGGGGGATGAAGCTGTCGGCGCGGAAGGACCAGAGCAGCTCGTCGAGCTGCTCGGCCTCGGCTTGGCTGGCCGCATGCACATAGATCTGGTGCTTTTGCTGGAAGGCCTTTTCGATGATGCGGCAGGCCGTGTTCAGGCGCTTTTCCGGCGCCGTGTCGGCCAGCACGTAGAAAGTGATTTCCATCAGCTCACGCGGCTCTTCAGGTATTCCAGCAGCAGGGGCACGGGACGGCCGGAGGCACCTTTGCCTCCGCCGGAATGCCAGGCGGTGCCGGCGATGTCCAGGTGGGCCCAGTTGTAGTCCTTGGTGAAGCGGGCGAGGAAGCAGGCGGCCGTGATGGCGCCGGCATTGGGGGCGTTGCCGATATTGGCGATGTCGGCAAAGGGCGATTCCAGCATGTCCTGGTAGTCGCTCCACACCGGCAGGCGCCAGGCACGGTCACCGCTGCGCTGGCCGGCGGCCAGCAGTTCGGCGGCGAGTTCATCCGAGGGCGAGAACAGACCGGAGACCACCTTGCCCAGGGCCACGACGCAGGCGCCGGTAAGGGTGGCGATGTCGATGACCACGGCGGGTTTGTATTTGCCGATATAGGTCAGCGCATCGCAGAGCACGAGACGGCCTTCGGCATCGGTATTGAGGATTTCCACGGTCTGGCCGGACATGGTGCTGACGATGTCGCCGGGACGGGTGGCTTTGCCGGAAGGCATGTTTTCCGCGCAGGCCATGGCACCCACGACATTGATGGGCAGGCCGGATTCCGCCAGCGCCGTCATCACGCCCAGCACGGAAGCCGCACCGCACATGTCGAATTTCATTTCATCCATGCCGGCGGCGGGCTTGATGGAAATGCCGCCGGTGTCGAAGGTCACGCCCTTGCCCACCAGCACCACGGGCGCCTCGCTCTTCTTGCCGCCCTTGTATTCGATGATGACCAGCTTGCCTTCCTGTTCCGAACCCTGGGATACGGCGAGGAAAGCGCCCATGCCCAGCTTCTTCATCTCGGCTTCGCCCAGCACCTTCACGTCCAGGGTCTTTTCATGGGCCTTGCCCAGGGCTTTCGCCTGTTCCCCCAGCCAGGTGGGATGGCAGACATTGGGCGGTGTGTTGCCCAGGTCGCGGGCGCGGTTGATGCCGGTGGCCACGGCCTGGCCCCAGGCCACGGCTTTCTTGCCGGCGCTGATGGCGGCCTTGTCGGCCACGGCCAGGGTGAGCTGGGCCAGGGCCTTCTCGCCGCCCTTCTTGCTCTTGTAGGCGTCGTAGCGATAGCCGGCTTCCAGGCTGGCGCGCACGATGTCGCTGAGGTTCGCGTTCAGATCGCGGTCACGGGTTTCCAGCTCGGCCAGGAAGCTCACGGCCTTTTTCGGGCCCTGGGCCAGGGCGCGCACGGCCACGGCGGCGGCGCGCTGCAGGCCACGGGTGTCGAGCTCGGCGGCGGGGCCGGCGCCTATCACCAGCACCTGTTCGGCGCTGATGCCGGGCAGGCCGAACAGGGCCTGGCTCTGGCCG
>DASUXS010000096.1:0-7827 GCA_036377855.1 Moraxellaceae bacterium | reverse complement strand
CTGCGCCCCACATAACGCAGGTATTTCTCCGGCGCCTGCTGCGCGCCCCGCAGCGCCAGCTTGCCGATCAGCACAAACAGACGGGGGTCACGCCGGAACAGCTGCAGGAACATGCGATGCAGCCGGTCCAGCTTGTCCAGTTCGAAATGATCTATGGGCACGGTGCTGCCCAGGACGCCGACACGTTCGAACAACTCGGGATGCAGCGCCGCCGCACACAGCGCATAGGCGCCGCCACAGCAATAAGCCGCCAGTACCGGTTTCTGCGCCAGCTGCAGATGCTCGCAAAGCGCACGCAGGTCAGGGCCGAGATCGCGGAACTGGAAACCGGCCCGGGCCGTGGACAGGCCATAGCCGGGGCGCACGGGCACGATCACGCGCAGCTGCTGTTCGCGATACCAGTTTTCGAAGCGGCGATGGTCGGGAATGGAGCTGCCTATGTTTTCCAGCGCCAGCACCGGCCGGCCCTTGGGATGGCCGTATTCATACCAGCTCAGCACACGGCCGTCGGCCAGCGTCAGCGTACGTTCGGGCGCATCGTCATCCACCGTGGCCAGCGCATGGCGGCTTTGCAGCAGCGACAGGCTCATGGCCTGGCTGACCAGCTGCACCTGGCTGTTCACATCCACCTTGGCCATCACCGATTTCAGTTGCGAACGTGCGGTATGGATGCTGACGGATAAAAGTTCGGCGCACTGGTTGAGGTTGCCCACCTTGCACAGCAGGTGCAGCAGGCGACCCTCGGCCTGGCTGAGTTTGAAAATGGCCTGCAGGGACTCCGGTGAGGGCACCACCACGCGCTGGCTGGCCAGCACCCAGACAATGGCGCGTACACGCGAAATGCTGCCTTCCGCATCCGATTTTTCAAACGGCATGCAGAGCAGCGTCAGCGGATCGGTGGAGGAACTGAGGATCTGCGTCTGGCGACCCCCAGCCAGGGAAATCACATTGCGTAGCGCCTGTTTGAGGCCGGTATCGCGGAAGGCCAGGCGCTGATCGGGCAGGAGCTGCAGGGGCGCATCGCCGGCCAGGGCCTGTTGCGCGGCGGCATTGCAGCTCACCACCGACATGTCATCGGCCAGCATCAGCATGGGCCAGGGCATGCTGTGGTAGATGCGGCTCAATAAATGGTTCTGGTCTTCCAGGCGGTGCATCTGCGCACTGCCGCGCACGGCGCGTTCCAGATGGCCCAGCAGGCTGTCCAGTTCGTCCTGCGCGGCCTGCGGATTCGCAGACGGCGGTGACCAGGCGGAAATCGCTTCCAGCAGTTCCAGCCAGTCGCCGGGACTGAGCAGGGTGTCGTAGATGCGGCCGACAAGGGCGTCACGCATTGATTCATGCATGAGCAGGACTCTTAGCGTTTGATGACGATGGGGCTGCCGAGGTCATTGCTGCGGATGATGTCCGCGACTTTGTCCGCATCTTCACGGTTGAAGAAGGGACCGACCTGCACGCGGTGGACACTGTCACCCTTGGCCACCTGCACCGGGGCATAGACCAGCTCCAGGATGCGCGACTGCAGCGCGGTGGCATTGCCGATGGCGCCGAAGGCACCGACCTGCACGAAGAAATGCGCATCATCGCTGGCCATGTCGGGCCGGGCCGGCTCTTCCGGTTTGCCGGTCTTGCCCAGCTTGCGCTGGAACTCACCCGGATCAATGGCTTCGATACGCACGGTGGCGGTGCCGGCCTTGAGGTAATCCAGGCGCGCCGCCGCCGCATAGGACAGGTCCATGATGCGGTCGGAATGGAAAGGACCGCGGTCATTCACTTTCACGATCACGCTTTTGCCATTGGCGACATTGGTGACGCGCACATAAGTCGGCAGCGGCAGGTTACGGTGCGCCGCCGTCATCTTGTACATATCGTATTTTTCGCCGCTGGACGTGCGCAGGCCATGGAACTTGGTGCCATACCAGGAGGCCTTGCCGGTCTGCGTGAAGCCCTTGGTGGTGGGCAGGATCTTGTAGGTTTCACCCAGCACCGTGTAGGGGCTCTTGTTGCCATATTTCGACAGCGGCTCGTCCACCGGTTCCGCATCCGGCACCTGCGCCACGTCGGGCGGCGTATCCGGATAGGCATCCTTGATGCGGTTGAATTCGTCGCTGCCGAAAGCCGGCATGTCCGCCGGATTTTTCGGCACCGGCTTGGTCTGCGGCGGCAGGCGCGTGATGGGATTGGTTTTCTTGGGCGGCGCGGAGCTGCAGGCGGCCAGGGCCAGCAGGCTGAGGATCAGGGCAGCGTTGCGGCAGTGGGTCAGGCAGTACGTCATGGGGCGTCTTCCCGTTCTTTTCATGCTGTCGCGGTGGATCAGGGCGCGGCGGCTGGCATGGAAGATGCCGCGGCCTGCAACTGTGCCATGCGTCCCGCCTTCAGTTCCTGGCTGAGCTGGAAGGCCGCCATGGCGTAGAGCACGCTGCGATTGTATTTGGTGATGACATAGAAATTGTTGAAGCCCAGCCAGAATTCGCCACCGTTCTCGCCTTGCAGACGAATGGCGGAGGCAGGCGTGACGGCCAGGTAGCTGCCGGCATCGCGCGGGATCAGGCCTTTCCTGGCAATCTCGCCCAGGGTGCTGTTGGTGCCCAGGTCCTTGTTGATGACGCTGTCATAGTCCTGGCTGACGATGCGGGCGCGTATCACCACCGGCTCGCCGGGCTTCCAGCCATTGGCCTTGAAGTAGTTGCCTATGGAGCCTATGGCATCCACCGGGTCATTGATGAGGTCGCGGCGGCCGTCGCCATTGAAGTCCACGGCCAGGTTGCGCCAGCTGGAAGGCATGAACTGCGGGAAACCCATGGCACCGGCATAGGAGCCGTAGGTGCCCAGCGGATCCAGGCCGTTCTCTTTGGAGAGCACCAGGAATTCACGCAGCTCCTTGCGGAAGAAAGGCGCGCGCGGCGGATAGTCCAGCCCTAGCGTGCTCAAGGCATCGATGACGCGATTGCGGCCCTTGTTGCCGCCGTATTTGGTTTCCACGCCGAGGATGGCCAGTATCATTTCCGGCGGCACGCCATAGGTTTTTTCCGCGCGCTCCAGCACGTCGGCGTACTGGTTCCAGAATTCCAGGCCCTTCTGCACGCGCTCGGCATTGAGGAAATTCGGGCGGTATTCCTTCCACTCCTTGGTGGCTTCCGCCGGACGGGCAATGGCTTTGAGCACGCCTTCGTCGCGCGCGACATTGGCAAACAGCGCCTGCAGTTCGCCCGGGGCATAGACCCCGTCTTTTTCCAGCTGGGCGATGATGGCGTTCAGCTCTTCGTACTGCAGGTATTCACCGCTGGCATGGGCGGGGGTTTGCAGGCACCAGGCGCTGACAATGAAGCACAACAGGGATTTCAGCATGGGGCCGTCCTTGCAAATCAGATGAAGCAGGCGATTCCGTCGTGTGGAATCAGCCTATGAGTTTCTTGTGCGTCTGTATGGACATCAGCACACCAAAGCCGGACATCAGCGTGATGATGGCGGTGCCGCCATAGCTGACGAAGGGCAGGGGCACGCCCACCACGGGCAGGATGCCGCTCACCATGCCGGCATTCACCATCACATAGACGAAGAAAGACAGCGTGATGGCGCCAGCCAGCAGGCGCGAATAGCTGTCCTGCGCGGTGGAGGCGATGAAGAGGCCGCGGCTGATGATGACCAGGTAGAGCATCAGCAGCACGAACACGCCGATAAGGCCGAACTCTTCGGAGTAGGCGGCGATGATGAAGTCGGTATGGCCTTCCGGCAGGAATTCCAGGTGCGACTGCGAACCGTGCAGCCAGCCCTTGCCGATGATGCCGCCGGAACCGATGGCGGTCTTGGACTGGATGATGTTCCAGCCATTGCCCAGCGGATCGGATTCCGGATCGATCAGCGTCAACACGCGCTGGCGCTGGTAATCATGCAGGAAGCCCCAGGCCACCGGTGTCAGCGCGCCGACCAGCGCGACAAAGCTGCCTATCATCCACCACGGCAGGCCGGAGAGGAAAAGCACAAAAAGGCCGCTGGCGGAAACCAGGATGGCGGTGCCCAGGTCGGGCTGCTCCGCGATCAGCGCCGCGGGCACGCCTATCATGGCCAGCGACAGCAGCACCACCATGAAAGAAGGCGGCAGCACGCGCCCTGCCAGGAACCAGGCCAGCATCATGGGCATGGCCAGCTTCATGAATTCCGAAGGCTGCACGCTGCCTATGCCGGGCACGCTCAGCCAGCGCTGTGCGCCCATGCGCACGTCGCCGAATATCGCCACCGCCACCAGCAGCATCACGCCGAAACCGAAAAACCAGGGCGAGATGGACTGATAGGTGCGCGGCGGAATCTGCGCCAGCACGAACATGGCGGTGAGGCCTATGCCGAAGCTCATCATCTGCTTCAGCGTCATGTCGAGATGGCGGCCGGAAGCGGAATAGAGCTCGAACAGGCCGAGCATGCAGGTGAGCAGCAGCACCAGCAGCAGGATGGGATCCAGGTGCAAGAGGCGCCAGGGATCGAATTTGCGTTTGAACTGCGTGCCGTCACGCGGGCTGGTGCGGAGGAAACGGTCTTGCGTACTCATTCGTCCGTGTCTCCAGCGTGGTTGTCGACCTTGGGCGCTTCCGGGATCACGCCCTTGATTTCATAGTCGAAGAGGGCGCGGGCGATGGGCGCCACGGCGGAGCCGTGCTTGCCGTTTTCCACCAGCACGGCGACCGCGATCTTGGGATTGTCCACGGGCGCGAAGCCTATGAACCAGCCGTGGTCCAGGAAGCGTTCGCCGACGGCGGATTCGTTGTATTTCTCGCCCTGCTTGATGCCCTTCACCTGCGCGGTACCGGTCTTGCCGGCCATTTCATAACCCTTCACGCCATAACCGGTGGCCCGCGCGGTACCGCCGTCGCCATGGGCCACGTCGCGCATGGCCTGCTTCATCAGGCCCCAGTCTTCGGGCTTGCCGGCATAGGGAATGACATAGTCCGGCTTGTTGCCGACGTCGTATTGCTTGGGGCCGGTGGTGGTGTTGAGCAGGTGTGGACGGACATGGCGGCCGCCGTTGGCGACGATGGCGGTGGCCATGGCCAGCTGCAGCGGCGTGGCGGTGAAATAGCCCTGGCCGATACCCACGGACATCATTTCGCCGCGATACCAGGGCGCCTTGAGGCGGTCTTTTTTCCACTGCGTGGAAGGCAGCGTGCCGCGGCTTTCATTCACCAGGTCTATGCCGGTCCTTTCGCCGAAACCGAACTGCTTCATCCAGTCATGGAAGCGGTCCACGCCCATGCGGTCGGAGAGCTGGTAGAAATAGGTGTCGCAGGACTGCACCACCGCCTTGTGCATGTCCACCATGCCGTGGCCCTGCTTTTTCCAGTCGCGGAACATATGGCTGTCGCCGGGCAGGCGGAAGAAGCCGGGATCGGCGATCTGGTATTTCCAGTCCACCAGGCCGTAGTGCAGGCCACCCATGGCTTCGAAGGGCTTGATGGTGGAGCCCGGCGGATAGATGCCCTGCAGCGCGCGGTTGTAGAGCGGGCGGTCGATATGGTCGCGGTATTCCGAATACAGCTTGTAGGGAATGCCGCCGACAAAGGGATTGGGGTCGAAGCTGGGGTTGCTGACGAAGGCGAGCACGCCACCGGTGTTGGGATCGATGGCGACGACGGCACCGCGGCGGCCTGCCAGCTGGTCATGCGCGATTTTTTGCAGCTCGTAGTCCAGGTGCAGGTTGAGATCGTTGCCACGTACCGGCGGGGTGCGCTTGAGCACGCGTATCAGGCGGCCGTGGGCATTGGTTTCGACATGCTGGTAGCCGACCTTGCCGTGCAGCAGGTTTTCATAGGTCTTTTCAATGCCGATCTTGCCGATGAGGTTGGTGCCGGCATATTCCACCGGGTCCAGCTCGGCCTCTTCCTTTTCGGAAATGCGCGAGACATAGCCGATGGCATGCGCGAACAGTTCGCCATGCGGATAGTGGCGGGACAGTTCGACATTGATGTTCACGCCGGACAGCTCGTAGCGCGCCTCGGAGAAACGCGCGATGTCGTCTTCCGTCAGGCGCAGCTTGATGGGCACTTCCTCGAATTTACGGGCCACGCGCAGGCGCGTGTAGAAACGCTTCACGTCATCCGGCGTCAGCTCCAGGATGGGCGTCAGGCGCTGGATCATGGTGTCGATATCCGCCACCTGCTGGCGGTTCAGCGTCAGCGTGAAGGTGGGCTGGTTGTCGGCCAGCAGCACGCCTTTGCGGTCGTAGATGAAGCCGCGTGGCGGCGAGATGGCTTCGAGGTGGACGCGGTTGTTTTCCGACAGCGTGTTGTAGGTGTCGTACTCGATGACCTGCAGGAAGTAGTAGCGGGCCAGCAGGACCAGGAACATGAGCAGCACGAAGGCGGCAGCGACCGTGGCACGGCGCCGGAACAGCGCGGCTTCCTGCTGGTTGTCCTTGAGGGTGAAGGGGCTGTTGTTGTTTCGGCGCATGGACTGGTAATCGCTTGAAGCGGCGATTTTCAACCACGCGGGCGGCTGGCGCCAAGGGGAATTCGTAATCCGCAGCTTTTCCCCCTGTTTACCCCGGGCTATCCGTAGGAGCGGCTTCAGCCGCGAACCAGCGAGGGGGTGAGCAGGTCGGGCGCAGGGATGTGGGGTTCGCGGCTGAAGCCGCTCCTACGGACAGGACGGCGGGCGGCTCAGCGGTGGTAGGGATGGCCCTTGAGCAGGCTCCAGGCGCGGTAGAGCTGTTCGGCGATGACCACGCGCACCAGTGGATGCGGCAGGGTGAGGCGGGACAGCGACCATTTCTCGTCGGCCCGGTCCAGCACGGCCCGGGACAGGCCTTCGGGACCGCCGACCAGGAGCGCGGCGGGACGGCCATCCACCTGCCAGTCCTTGAGCCGGGCGGCCATGTCTTCGGTGGACAGGGTCTTGCCCAAGACGTCGAGGACGATGACGCGCTCCTGAGGACGCAGGGCGGCCAGCAGGGCTTCGCCTTCTTCTTCCTTGAGACGGGCCAGGTCGGTGGCCTTGAGGCGGCGGCCGGCGCTGATTTCCACCAGCTCCAGGCTGATGTCGCCGGACAGGCGTTTGGCGTAGTCGCCAAAGCCTTCCTCCACCCAGCCGGGCATGCGCGTACCGACGGCCAGCAGCCGCAGCTTCATGGCTTAGGCGCCGCTCAGGACTTGGCGGCGTTGAGGTGGGCGCTGGCGCCCGGGGTCCAGAGGCGCTCCAGGTCGTAGAAAGCGCGGGTGGCGGGCAGCATCACATGGACGATGACGCCGGCCAGGTCGATGAGTATCCATTCGCCATCGCGTTCGCCTTCCTGGCCCAGGGGGCGGAAGCCGGCTTCCTTGGCCTTGACCACGACATTGTCAGCCAGCGATTTCACATGGCGGCTGGACGTGCCGGAGGCAATCACCATGACGTCGGCGAGGCTGGTCAGCGAGCGCACGTCGATGCTGATCACATCTTTGGCTTTGAGGTCGCCGAGGGCGGCGAGGGCGGTATCAACGAGGGCCTGGGTGTCAGGCGAGTGAGTAGAAGCTTCAAGCACTTTCATTGGGGGTCTGCATCTCCGCGATAGAGGTGGTGGCGTTCAATATAGTCCTGCACGGCTGGATTCAGCCAGCGGCTTGTATCCGGACGGGACTCATTGGGACGAGCGAACTGGGCGCGGATATCCCGGCTGGCCACGGCATGCGGGGCTGTCTGCATGAACAGCACACCCCCCTGCCCGTCGGGCAGGGCGCGGGATTCTAGCGGCTTGGCCTCGTGAATTCGACGTTTTTTCAGCCAGTTTTCCAGGTCCGGTGCAAAGGCCGGCTCATGGCCCGGCCGGCTGACCACCAGCAGGTGGGCATGCAGGGTCAGGTCCCG
>DASUXS010000095.1:0-5273 GCA_036377855.1 Moraxellaceae bacterium | reverse complement strand
CGGGTATCGCAGCCCCTTGAGAAGCTTGTCCAGCGCCAGGAATTTATCCACCGCCGATGGCATGAACAATCTCCACCTTGTCGCCGCGGCTCAGCTGGATGCTGCCGTGCTGGCTGCGCGGCGCGATCTCGCCATTCAGTTCAACGGCAATGCGTTTACCGGTCAGCTCCAGTTCGCCGATCAGCGCGGCCAGCGTGACGGCGGCGACTTCGCGTTCTTCCCCGTTCAGGCGGATTTTCATTTCATTACTCCAGCTTCAGCCCAGCTTCAGCGTGGCCCAGGCCAGCACGGCCCAGCCGGCGATGAAAGCCAGTCCGCCCAGCGGCGTGATGGCGCCGAACCAGCGCGGCGCACCCAGGGTCATGGCGTAAAGCGAACCGGAAAAAATCACGATGCCGATTTGCAGCAGCCAGCCCGCAGAGCGCGCGGCATTCAGGGTGGGCTGGTTGAGCAGCAGCAGGCCTATGCCGAACAGGCCCAGCGCATGCCAGAAATGGTAATTCACGCCGGTATGCCACCAGGCCAGCTGCTCGGCGCCGACACGGGCTTTCAGTCCATGTGCGCCGAAGGCGCCGAGGATGACGGCGAGCATGAGGTTTAGGCTGGCGATGAAAAGGAAGTTGGGCATGGTGGTCATCGGAGGGCGGTGGCAGTTTCCCCTCACCCCAGCCCTCTCCCGGGGGGAGAGGGAGTAAAAGAAAAACGCCGCGTTGGACGCGGCGTTTAGTGTAGCGATGAAGCCGGTTGAAGTCAGGCCGGCAGCAGGGAGGCCTTTATCTTCTCCATGGCGTTCTTTTCCAGCTGGCGGATGCGCTCGGCCGACACGCCGTATTCGGCAGCCAGTTCGTGCAGCGTGGCCTTTTCCTCGGCCAGCCAGCGACGGGCCAGGATGTCCTTGCTGCGGGCATCCAGCTTGTCCATGGCCGTCATCAGGCGTTCCGTCGAGTCGGCTTCCCAGTCCGCTTCTTCCAGCTGTACGGCCGGGTCGTAGCGGTTGTCTTCGAGGTAGTAGACCGGAGCTTGGCCGGCACGGTCTTCGTCCTCGTCGGGGGCGGCGTCGAAGGAGGCGTCATAGGCATACAGACGACCTTCCATCTCCAGCACCTGGTCCGGCGTCACATTGAGGTCGCTGGCGATGCGTTCGGCTTCTGCCAGGCTCAGGCGTCCCGTGCCCTTCTTCTTGCTGCGCAGGTTGAAGAACAGCTTGCGCTGGGCCTTGGTGGTGGCGACCTTCACGATGCGCCAGTTCTTGATCACGTATTCGTGGATCTCGGCCTTGATCCAATGCACGGCAAAGGACACCAGGCGCACGCCCATGCCCGGGTTGAAGCGCTTCACGGCCTTCATCAGGCCGACATTGCCTTCCTGGATCAGGTCCGCCTGCGGCAGGCCGTAGCCGGCATAGCTGCGGGCGATGTGCACGACGAAGCGCAGATGGGCCAGCACCAGCTGGCGGGCGGCATCCACGTCTTCTTCTTCGAAATAACGCTCGGCAAGGGCGCGCTCTTCCTCCGGCGACAACACGGCAATGTTGTTCACGGTGGTGATATAGGAGCCCAGGTTGACCCCGGGCACCGACAGCGCAACCGGCACCAGCTGGTTGTTTGTCATGGCAGACTCCATGGGTTGAGAAGCGGTGGTTTTTCTAGACATGGCCCGATATTAGCACCCTCATGGGGAGAGTGCTAAAGGCCACAAGGCAGATTTGCGGGGGTTTTGTAACAGCTGTTTGAATTCCGGAGGCCGGTCTTTGAGCAGGCCTAAGTCATTAATAAACAATGACTTAGGCCTTTTGCTGTCAGGCTGTCAGGGCTCCATGGCGCGCAGGTGGCGACCCACGGCCAGCCAGGCACCAAGCACACCCAGGACAATGCTGGCCGCCAGCAGCACCAGCAGCAGGCCGGCATCCAGGCCGGACAGGGTGAAGGGGCTGTTATAGAGACGGGCCAGCTCGGCCACCGGGCCCTGCAGCCAGAGGAAGAGCAGGGCCACCGTGACACAGGCCAGCACGCCGCCCAGCAGGCCGGTCCAGAAGCCGGCATAGAGGAAGGGGCGGCGGACGAAGGCATCGGTGGCGCCCAGCAGCTTGAGTACCCGGACCTCTTCGCGACGCGATTCAAAGGACAGGCGGATGGTATTGCCTATCACCAGCAGCACGGTGGCGGCCAGGGCACCGGCCAGGGCCAGCATCAGGCGCTGGCCGAATTCCAGGATGGCAGCCAGGCGCTGTACCCAGGCCAGGTCGATATCGGCGCCATCCACTTCCGGCAGGCCGGCCAGGCGATCACGCAGGGCCTTCACGGCGTCGGGGCGGATGTCTTTGGGCGTGACCACGATCACTGGCGGCAGTGGATTGCTGTCCAGCAGGTTCAGCACTTCGCCATAACCGGACAGCGTGCGGAATTCATCCAGGGCCTGGGCCGGCGTGATCAGGCGCGCGGCGGCGACGCCGTTTTCGCCGGCCAGCTGCGTGCGCAGCGAGGTCTGGCGATCAGCGGAAAGATCGGTATGCAGGTAAAGCGAGATCTGCGCCTTGCCTTCCCAACCACTGGTCAGGCGTTCGGCATTGCCCAGCAACATATAAAGTGAGGCGGGCAGGGCGAGGGCCAGGGCCACCACCAGCAGGGTCATCAGGGTGGACAGGGGCGCCAGCGCCAGGCGACGGAAACTGTCACGCGCTTCGCGCACATGGTGGGCACGCCAGTGGGCAAAGACGGTGGCCGTGCTCTGCCGGGATTTTTCAGCGCCGCTCATGGCTGGTCTCCTACGAGGCGACCGTCACGCAGGGTAAGCAGGCGGTGGCGATAGCGCGCGATCAGCGGCAGGTCATGCGTGGCGATCAGGATGCTGACGCCCACGGAAGACAGTTCTTCAAAAATATTCATCACACTGGTGGCGAGATCGGGATCGAGATTGCCGGTGGGCTCGTCGGCCAGCAGCAGGGAAGGCTTGCTGACCACGGCACGGGCAATGCCCACGCGCTGCTGTTCACCGCCGGACAGCGTCACCGGTGATGCCTTGGCGCGATGCAGCAGGCCCACCATGTCCAGCGCCGCCTGCACGCGACGCGGAATGTCGCGGCTGTCCATGCCGTTGATGATCAGGGGCAGGGCGACATTGTCGTAAACGCTGCGGTCGTTCAGCAGGTTGTGGTCCTGGTAGACCATGCCGATCTGGCGGCGCGCATGCGCGACGGAACGGCCCTTCAGTTTGCTGTAGGCCTGTCCGTTCACTTCCACGCTGCCGGCGCTGGCGCGCTCGGTCAGCATGATGAGCTTCAGCAGGGTGGACTTGCCGGCACCGGAATGCCCGGTGAGGAAAGCCATTTCCCCCGTGCCCAGCGTGAAGCTGACCTGTTTCAGGGCTTCAAAGCCGGAGGGGTAGGTTTTGCTGACCTTGTCGAAAACAATCATTTTTCTTCATCAAAAAGGGCGGCCACGAAATCCTTGGCTTCAAACGGCCGCAGGTCATCAATCTTTTCACCAACCCCGATAAAGCGTATGGGTACCTTGCCGCGGCTGGCGATATTGAAGAGCACGCCGCCTTTGGCGGTGCCGTCGAGCTTGGTGACGGTGAGGCCGGTGAGGCCCACGGCCTGGTTGAATTCCTGCACCTGCGAGAGCGCGTTCTGGCCGGTGCCGGCATCCACCACCAGCATGATTTCATGCGGGGCGCTGGGGTCTATCTTCTGCATCACGCGCAGCACCTTCTTCAACTCTTCCATCAGGTTGGATTTGGTGTGCAGGCGGCCGGCGGTGTCGGCGATGAGGATGTCGATGTTCTTGGCGCGCGCGCTGGACAGCGCGTCATAGAGCACGGAGGCGGAATCGGCATTGGCGCCCTGGGCGACGACGGGCACATTGTTGCGCTCGCCCCAGACCACGAGCTGCTCGGTGGCGGCGGCGCGGAAAGTATCGCCGGCCGCCAGCATCACGCTCTTGCCTTCTTTCTGGAAGCGTTTGGCGAGCTTGCCAATGGTGGTGGTCTTGCCCACGCCATTGACGCCAACCATCAGGATCACAAAAGGTTTCTTGTCGGCGGCAATCACCAGCGGCGCGACCTGCGGTGCCAGCAACTCTACCAGTTCCGCCTGCAGGGCTTTGTACAGGGCATGCGAATGCGTGAGCTCATTGCGCTGCACGCGCGCTGTCAGCGAATCAATGATGCGGCGTGTGGCGTCGACGCCGATGTCGGCGGTGAGCATCTGCGTCTCTATGTCTTCCAGCAGTTCGTCATCGATTTCCTTGGCACCGATCAGGAGCGTGGCCATGCCATTGCTGAAAGAGCTGCGCGTGCGCGACAGGCCGGACTTCATGCGCTGGAAGAAACTGCCGCCTTCTTCTTCAGCGGCGGTTTCCGCCGTGACAGGAGCGGAAGGAGTTTCGGCGGGAGCGGAAACAGCTTCGGCCACCGTCGCCGTCACGGGCGTTTCTTCCTTGCGCGAGAACCAGCCCTTGAAGGTTTTGCCAAAGGATTTATCGCTTTCGGCAGCGGTGTCGGGCGTGGTGTTTTCGGGGGATTTGGGATCAGACATGAATGCAACAAACTCGGGCCGGGGCAGGCCTGCAGTGCCTTGGCGGGATGGGCTATGCTACCAGCCCTTTGGGTGCGCCTGAACCTTGCCGCCCCAGCAATTCCTAGCCTGCCGATCCGGAGCCCGTATGCCCCGTGGCCTGAACCCCTTTGGCCTGAACCAAAGGCTGCTGCGCTGTCTTTCCCTGGGGGTCGCTCTTCTGGCCAGTCCGCTGCTGCAGGCGGCCGCCCCCACCACCGAATTCACCCTGGCCAACGGCCTCAAGCTGGTGGTGCGCGAAGACCACCGCTCGCCGGTCGTGGTAGCCCAGGTCTGGTACCGCATCGGTTCCAGCTATGAGCCGGACGGCCTCACCGGCCTGTCCCATGCCTTGGAGCACATGATGTTCAAGGGTACGTCCAAGGTGCCCGATGGCGAATTTTCGCGCATCGTGGCCTTGTTCGGCGGCCAGGACAACGCCTTCACCACGGATGACTACACCGGCTATTACCAGATCTATGCCGCCGACAAGCTGCCGCTGGCCCTGGAGCTGGAAGCCGACCGCATGCACAACCTGGTGCTCAAGCCCGAGGATTTCGCCAAGGAAATCCAGGTGGTGATGGAAGAGCGGCGCATGCGCACCGACGACAATCCCCAGGCCCAGGCCGGTGAGCGTTTCCTGACGCTGGCCTACCTGACCAGCCCGGCGCGCGTGCCCACGGTGGGCTGGATGCGCGATCTGCAGGCCATGACGGTGGAT
>DASUXS010000094.1:0-4602 GCA_036377855.1 Moraxellaceae bacterium | reverse complement strand
GCTTCCTTCATGGCATCCATCAGCTTGGCTTTGAGTTCGGACATGGCGCGGCTCCTTTGCGGTTTGCAGGGTTGCCTGCAGGGGCGGGGCCGGCTGATTCCGGCGCTGCCGGGGCAGAAATGAAAAGCGGCACAGGGATGTGCCGCTCGCAAAACAGGCCCGTTCCGGGCCTGTTTTGTCGGGAGCCTTGCACGGACATGCGCCGGGCAAGGCGTGTTCAGGTCAATTCAGGATGAATTGGCCTGAACTTAGTAAAGACGGGTGGTCTTCATGTTTTCGCGAGCGACCTTCTTGGCGTGGCGCTTCACGGCGGCAGCGGCCTTGCGCTTGCGTTCCTGGGTCGGCTTTTCGTAGAACTCGCGCTTGCGCACGTCGGCCAGCACACCGGCCTTTTCGCAGGAGCGCTTGAAGCGGCGCAGGGCAACGTCAAACGGCTCGCCTTCTTTGACTTTCACGGACGGCATGGATTCACCTTAAAAAACGATCTGTTGAGGGCCCGGACGGGACGGGTCCCCGGACAAGGGCGCCGATTCTAGCCACTTGGACCGTCCCTGCCAACCCCTTCTGGCTCTTCAATCCTCTGACCGTTAAGATGCCGGGCCTTCTGTTTACCTCCGGGTAAAGCCCTCCGGGCTTTACCCGGAGACGCCTGGTCCGGCACAGGTCCGTACCAGGCTCCGCTGCGGGCGCGGCGGCACATCCTTAGTGCCGCCCCCGGGGTAAATACGGCTTATAGAGGAAGAAACATGCGGGTTCTGGGCATAGAGACCTCCTGTGACGAGACCGGGGTGGCTGTCTACGACAGCGACCGTGGCCTGCTCGCGCACCGGCTCTACAGCCAGATCGACCTGCATGCCGACTATGGCGGCGTGGTGCCGGAGCTGGCCTCCCGCGACCATGTGCGCAAGCTCATCCCCCTGCTGCGCGAGCTGCTGGCCGAGGCCGGCAGTACCCTGGAGGATCTGGATGGCGTGGCCTATACCGCCGGTCCCGGCTTGGCCGGGGCGCTGATGGTGGGGGCGGTCTTCGGCCGCAGCCTGGCCTGGGCGCTGGGGATTCCGGCCGTGGGCGTACACCATATGGAAGGCCATCTGCTGGCCCCCATGCTGGAAGAACGGCCGCCGGCCTTTCCCTTCGTGGCCCTGCTGGTCTCTGGCGGCCATACCCAGCTGATGCGGGTGGACGGCATAGGCCAGTACGAGCTGCTTGGTGAGTCCATAGATGACGCCGCCGGCGAAGCCTTCGACAAGGTCGCCAAGATGCTCAGGCTGGATTATCCCGGCGGCCCGGCAGTGGCCCGCCTCGCCGAGAGCGGCAATCCCGAACACTTCGAGTTCCCGCGGCCCATGCTGGACCGCCCCGGCCTGGATTTCTCCTTCAGCGGTCTCAAGACTTCGGTGCTGAACGCCCTCAACACCACGGAAGACTATGCGCAGAAGCCGGCCGACATCGCCGCCAGCTTCCAGGCTGCCGCCGTGGACACGCTGTCGCGCAAATGCGAGCGCGCGCTCAAGCAGACCGGTGTGAAACGCCTGGTGGTGGCGGGCGGCGTCAGCGCCAACCGACTGCTGCGCACGCAGCTGGCCGAGATGGCGGGGCGCCGCAAGGCCGAGGTGTTTTATCCGGCCCTGCCGTTCTGCACCGATAACGGCGCCATGATCGCCTTCGCCGGTACACAGCGCCTGCTCAAGGGCGAGCAGCAGGGCATGGGCATCACGGTGAAGCCACGCTGGCCCATGACGGAGTTGCAGGCGCCGGGAGCAGCCTGATTCGCTGCCTCCGTTCGCCCTGAGCCTGGCTAAGGGCGATGGTCCGTGCCATAACCTCCGCTGCAAAAGGCACTGGGCCCCGGCCTTCGCCGGGGCGACAGGGAAGAGCGAGTCGAACCGGTAGCGCCATAAAAAAAAGCCCGCATTCGCGGGCTTTTTGCTGTCCGGACGCCTCAGGGCTCCAGGGACTCCGGCGGCGGCGTCTTCTTCAGGCCGAAACGCCGCTCCTCGCCCTTGATCAGGTTGCGGATGTTTTCATGGTGGCGCAGCAGCAGCACCACGCTCATCAGCAGGATGCCTATGAAATCCTCGGGCGCGATATACCAGGCCAGCACCGGTGCCGCGGTGAAACCGACAATGGCGCCCAGCGAGGAAATGCGGCTGGCGCCGAAGGCGATGATCCAGAGCGCGATCACCGACAGGCCCAGTGGCCAGTGCAGCACCACCAGCACGCCCAGGGCCGTGGCCACGCCCTTGCCGCCTTCAAAACCGAAGAAAACCGGGAAGAGATGTCCCAGGAAGGCGGCAAAGCCGACGCCGGCCAGCCAGGGGGCGGGCAGGTGCAGGGCGTATTTGGCGATGATGACGGCCACCACGCCCTTGAGCATGTCGCCGACCAGGGTCAGCAGGGCCGGTCCCTTGCCGCCTATGCGCAGCACATTGGTGGTGCCGGGGTTGCGCGAGCCCTCGCTGCGCGGGTCGGGCAGGCCCAGCAGCTGGCAGACGATGATGGCTGTGGAGACAGAGCCCAGCAGATAGGCGAAAATCAGCGCCCCAATTGCCAGCAGAGGCAGGCCAGACAGTTCGGGTGACATGCGGACTATCCTTGGCGCAACCTTGCGCCGCAGTAACGAGGTTGGGCCCGATAGTAGTGCCTACCCTGTTGCAAGTCTTGTGCATTTTCCGGCAGCCGGCCCCGTCTCGTGAGGACAGCATGGACATCGTTTATATCCGCGATCTCAAGATCGAAACCGTCATCGGCATCTTTGACTGGGAACGCCGCATCCGCCAGACCGTGAGCATAGACCTGGAGATGGCCTTCGACATCCGCAAGGCCGCCGCCAGCGACGACATCAAGGACGCCCTGGACTACAAGGCCGTGGCCAAGCGCCTGATCGCCTTTGTCAGCGAATCCGAATTCCTGCTGGTGGAAACCCTGGCGGAAAAAGTGGCGCAGATCGTGCGCCAGGAATTCCAGGTGCCCTGGCTGCGCCTGCGCCTGTCCAAGCCGGGGGCCGTGCGTGGTTCGCAGGATGTGGGCCTCATCATCGAGCGTGGCGAGAAACACTGAGATGCCGCGTGTTTACCTGAGCCTGGGCAGCAATATCGAGCGTGAGCGTCATATCCGTGGTGCCCTGTGCGAGCTGGAGTCGCGTTATGGCGACCTGCTGGTATCGCCCGTTTATGAAAGTGAAGCAGTGGGTTTCCAGGGCGATCATTTCTTCAATCTTGTCGTGGGCCTGGATACGGACAAGACCGTGGGCCAGCTGGCGGCTGAATTGCGCGCCATTGAAGAGGCTCATGGCCGCGACCGCCACGGGCCGAAGTTTTCCGCACGTACTTTGGATATCGACATCCTCACCTATGGCAATGCCTGCGGTGAGATTGACGGCGTGGCCCTGCCGCGCGACGAAATCCTCAAGAACGCCTTTGTGCTGCGCCCGCTGGCGGATATCGCCGGCAACGACCGCCACCCGGAAACGGTGCGGCCCTACCATGAACACTGGGAAGCCTACGATCAGGGCAAGCAGAAGCTGTGGCCGGCGGATTTTTCCCTTGATGAATTTGACGAGTGACGGAGAACTGTATGTTCAGCATGACCGTGATGCCCCGCTTCTATGAAACCGACGGCCTGGGCCATATCAACAACACCGTGGTGTCGCAGTGGTTTGAAACCGCGCGCGAGCCGGTGTTCCGTCTCTTCAATCCCGAGCTGAACATGAAGGAATGGAACCTCATCCTGGCCCGTGTCGAGATCGATTATGTGGCGCAGATCCATTACGGCAGCGAAATCACGCTGATCACCGGTATCGAGAAGATCGGCAACTCCTCTTTCGTGGTGCAGCAGGAAGCCTGGCAGAAGAATCTTTGCGTGGCCAAGGGCCGCGCCGTGCAGGTCTTTTTCAATTACAAGACCCAGAAGAGCGAGCCGCTGCCAGCCAGCATGAAGACCAGGCTGGAAGCGCATATGATGGCGGCGGGTTCGCGCTGATCGCATGAGCCAATAAAAAAGCCACCGCGAGGTGGCTTTTTTATGGGACTTATATACTTAACTCCCTAAGCCACTTCGTCATTCCCGCGAAGGCGGGAATCTCCACGACGTACAGCGGGCATAAGCTCTGCTGAAGTCCAGGAGATTCCCGCCTTCGCGGGAATGACGTAGAGAGGGTAGTGGAGGGTTTAGAGGCTGCGGCCGCCATCCACGGCGATGATCTGTCCGGTGATGTAGGGCGCCTCATCCAGCAGGAAGGCGATGGTGCGAGCAATGTCCGCGGGCTCGCCCAAACGCCCCAAGGGAATCCCCGCCAGCACCTTCTCCTGCACCGACTGCTCCGGCAACGTGCTAGGCCAGAGTATAGCTCCCGGCGCAATGCCGTTCACACGCACTTCCGGAGCCAATTCCAGCGCCAGCGATTTCGTCATCATCGCCAGCGCCGCCTTCGCCATGCAGTACACCGTATGCCCGCGCAACGGCTTCTCGGCATGGATATCAATGAGGTTGACGATGGCGCCTTGTTGCAGGCGCAAAGCCGGCAACACCGCCTGCGCCAGGAAAAAAGGCGCCCGTGCATTGCTGGAAAAAAGATCGTCCCAATCCTGGCTGCTGGTCTGG
>DASUXS010000093.1:0-4394 GCA_036377855.1 Moraxellaceae bacterium | reverse complement strand
GGCCAGCGCTTGAGCGGCGGCCTGGTCTGGGATGGCAGCCGCCTGGACCGGGCGCTGTTCCGCCTGGACGGCAATGCCGCAGCTTGGCCGCAGCATGCGGGCATAGAGGTGGAAGGGCGCCTGTCCCGTCTCGACCTGCGGGAATGGAAACCCTGGGTGGAGCGCCTGCAGCGTCTCAGTCCCGGCGGCACGGTGGCGGCCAAGGGCGAGGCACCGCTGCCCAGCCTCACCCGGCTGGAACTGGAGACCCGTGAAATTGTCGGTGACGGCCTGCGCCTGCAGGATGCCCGCCTGGCCCTGGGCCGTGAGCCCGCAGCCTGGCGCATCAGCCTGAGTTCGGACGAAGTGGAGGGGGCGGCGCTGGTGCCGGATGCCGCCAGCAGCGATATCCGCATCACTTTCTCGCGCCTGCAGTGGCCGCTGGCCACGGGCGAGGCCGGCAAGGCGGATCCGGCGCCGGCCGCCAGCGCGCCCGCCAATCCGGTGGCGGGCCTGGGCAGCCGCTCGTTCAGCATCAATGGCGAAGGCATGAAGCTGACGGCCTGGCCCGGCCTGGGCGCCATCGGCGTCAGCGCACGCCTCCTGCCCAGCCCCTATGGCCTGCGTATCGAAGACATAGACGTGGACAGCAATGTGCTGGATTTCCAGGGCCGCATGGACTGGCAGTGGCGTGGCGGCGTGCGTACCCGCCTGCGCGGTACCGCCACCAGCCAGAACGTGGCCGGCGTGCTCAGCGCCCTGGGTTACGCCCCCAGCCTGGTCAGCCCCAAGGCCACCGCGGAATTCGACCTGGGCTGGGCCGGCGCGCCCGACAGCCCGCAGGCCACGGCCCTGGACGGCCAGCTCAAGCTCAGCGTTGAGCAGGGCCGCCTGCTCACCATCAGCAACACCACCAGCGCCAGCCGCGTCTTCGGCTGGTTTGACGTGGACAACCTCAAGCGCCGTTTCAAAGGCGATTTTTCGGACGTGCTGAAGAAGGGCCTGTCCTTCGACAAGGCTAGTCTTAGTGGGAACCTGCAGGGCGGCGTGATGAACCAGGCCCTGTTCAGTGTCGACGGCCCCACCCTCAAGGCCGATGGCCAGGGCAAGCTGGACATAGGACGGCAGCAGATGGACCAGCAGTTCACCGTGATGGTGCCGGTCTCCAGCGCCGTGCCGGTGGCTGCCGTGGTGGTGGCCGGGCCCGTGGTGGGCGGTGCCGTGGTGGCGGCCCAGCTGGCCTTCGGCAAGCAGATCGACAAGGTGACGCAGCTGCGCTACCACGTCAGCGGCGACTGGGCGAATCCCAAGGTGGAACGCATGAACATGAAGGTTTTCGACCTGCGCCCGGAAAAGGCGGCGGAGGGCGGCAGCCTGCAGGTGAACGGGAGCAAGCCATGACCCAGGCATTGATGGCGGCCATACAACTCTGTTCCGGTGCTGACCTCGAGACCAACTGGCGCGAGGTCGAGGCGCGGCTGCGCGAAGCCGCCGCGGCCGGTGCCGGCCTGGCGGTGCTGCCCGAGAATTTCGCCCTGCTGGATGCGGCGCAGTACCGCGCGCTGGCGCGCCGCCTGCCCGAGCTGCTGGCGCGGCTGGGCGAGCTGGCGCGCGAGCTGGACCTGTGGATAGTCGCGGGCACGCTGCCGGTGGAAACCCGTCCCGACGGCTCAGCGATTGAAGACGGCCGCGTGCGCACGGTCTGCCATGTCATCGATTCCGACGGCGAGGTCGTGGCGCGCTACGACAAGATCCATCTCTTCGATGTCGATGTCGCCGATGCCCAGGGCAGCTACCGCGAGTCCGCCACCTTCGAGCCGGGTGACGAGGTGGTCTGCGTGAACACCCCGGTGGGCCGTGTCGGCCTCACTGTCTGCTATGACCTGCGTTTCCCCGAGCTGTTCCGGCGCCTGGTGGATGCTGGTGCCGAAATCATCACGGTGCCGGCCGCCTTCACCCAGGTGACCGGCGAGGCGCACTGGCAGGTGCTGCTGCGCGCCCGTGCCATCGAGAACCAGGTCTATGTCATAGGCGCGGCCCAGGGCGGCGTGCATTCGCCTACGCGCACCACCTTCGGCCACAGCCAGATCGTCGATCCCTGGGGCCGGGTGCTGGTGGAGCAGGCCGCGGCCGGACCGGGCGTGATCTATGCCGCCCGTGATGCCGAAGAGCAGCTTTGTCTGCAAAAACGCATGCCAGTCAGGAAGCATCGACGAATTCACTGACAAGTCGCGGCCTTTGCGTTAAAACCCCCTATTGCCTGCTGCGGGAAGCGGCTGGCTGCCAGCCAGTTTTTGAGGAATTCCATGAGCGAGCGTCTGGCCGACCATCTCAGCCTGATCCCGATCTTCTCGGCCCTGCATCCCGAAGAGATGCAGACCATCGAGAAATACATGTTCTTCAACAAGATCGAACCGGGCGAGTACGTCTTCAAGGAAGGCGAGAAGGGCGACTACGTCTGCTTCGTGGCCTCGGGCGCCCTGGACGTGATCAAGCTCAACCAGCATGCCCAGCCCGTGGTCATCACCACCCTGGCCAAGGGCGGCTCCATCGGCGAGATGGCGCTGATCGACAAGCTCACCCGTTCCGCCAGCGTGCGCGCCTGCACGCCCTCCAGCCTCATCGTGCTCACGCGCAAGGGCTTTGACCTCATCCTCAAGCTGCATCCCGAGATCGGCATCAAGATCCTCAAGGGCGTGGCCTCGCTGCTGTCCATCAATCTGCGTAAGACCTCGGACAAGCTCGCTGAATTCATGCCGCCTTTGGCGTGATTCCTTCTTTCCTCCTCCCTCTGTATTCGTCATTCCCGCGCAGGCGGGAATCTCATGAATCCAGGCAGGGCCTTTTTTAGAAGCCCGCTGCACCCTATGGAGATTATTCGCTGCGCCCAGCCTGCGGCTGTTCAACGCCCTTCGGGCTTTTGTCCCGCCTGCGCGGGAATGACGGTGGATTGGTGGGTTTTCCTAAATCCTGTCACCCAGGCCAATACAGCCCCCACCACATGCGGTAAAACAGCAGGCAGCCCGCAGGAGCCCCGGCCATGAAAAAACTTCCCCGCAATACCGAGAACGACTACACCCGCGAAATGGCGGCCGAACGCCGCGCGGTGGTCACGGCTGAAACCGGTGCCGAACTCACGCACACCGGCAGTTATTCCATAGACCCCGCCGTGCTGCCCGGCAATATCGAATCCTTTGCCGGCGTGGTGCAGGTGCCCATGGGTTTTGCCGGCCCGCTGCTGGTCAATGGTGAACATGCCCAGGGCGAGTTCTATGTGCCCATGGCCACCTCGGAAGGCACCCTGCTGGCCAGCTACAGCCGCGGCATGCGCCTGACGCGTGAGGCCGGCGGCGTGCGCACCACGGTCATCGACGACTCCATGCAGCGCGCGCCCATCTTCGTCTTCGAGGATGCCCGCCATGCCCGTGATTTCGGGCAGTGGGTGGAGGTGAATTTCGCCAGCATCAAGGCCGCCGCGGAAAGCACCACGCGCTCCGGCCAGCTCACGCATATCGAGCAATACGCCGCCGGCAAGATGCGCTGGCTGCGCTTCTGCTACACCACCGGCGATGCCGCCGGCCAGAACATGGTGTCCAAGGCCACGCGCGAAGGCTGCATGTGGATACTGGAGCAGAAGCCTGCAGGGCTGGAGCATTTCTCCTTGGCGGCGAATTTCGACACCGACAAGAAACACTCTTACGTCAACAGCCTGCATACCCGCGGCAAACGCGTGGTGGCGGAAGTCACGCTGCCGGCGGCGATGCTGAGGGATGTGATGCATACCACGGGAGAGGCCCTGTTCAAGCAGCGCCAGCTGTCGAATATGGGCGCCATGATGGCGGGCTCGGTGAATAACGGCGCGCATTTCGCCAATGGCATCACCGCCATGTTCATCGCCTGCGGGCAGGATGTGGCCAATGTGGCTGAGGGTGCTGCCGGCATGGTGCATGGCGAGCTGCGGCCCAATGGCGACTACTATTTTTCCGTCACCATCCCCGCGCTCATCGTCGCCACCTATGGCGGCGGCACCGGCCTGCCGACGCAGCGCGAATGCCTGGAAGTGATGGGCTGCTATGGCGCCGGCAAGGTCAACAAGCTGGCGGAGATCGTGGCGGCCACGGTGCTGTGCGGCGAGCTGTCGCTGTCGGCGGCCATCGTCTCGGACCAGTGGGTGTCCAGCCACGATCGCCTGGGCCGCAACCGGCCGTAGGCGAGGCGCCGGGCCGGACGCGGCCGCATGAGGCCGGGCCCGTTCCCGAAGGCGGGCGCGGGACGGCCTCAGTCCGCCAGCGCGGCGATCTCGCGGAGGTACATGAGCAGCTTCTTGCGGGCCGGCCTCTCCGCCGCGGCCTGCTGGTCCTCGGTCAGAGCCGCCAATTCATTCATTTCCTTCAGCGTTGCGCGCACGTGCTGGC
>DASUXS010000092.1:0-9369 GCA_036377855.1 Moraxellaceae bacterium | reverse complement strand
GCCACGGCTCCGCTCATGGTGCCGCTGGTACTGGACATGAAGAACTGGCAGGGCGGCCTGGCGAATTTCGAAGAAGAAAAAGGCAGCGACCGCGTCGGCCGCTTTGGTCGCGTGAACAAAACCATAGAAGGCTGGCAGCTGCCCTCGCTGGCCGCCTCCATCGCCCGCTTCAGTGGCAGCACCTTGCCTGAGCAGCGCCGTATCCGCCTGCACTGGTATGGCAAACCGCCGCGCATCGTTTCCTACAGCGACCTCTTCAACGACCTGGGTCGTGAACAGCCCCAGATCGCAGCGACACTGAAAGACGCCATCGTCATCGTCGGCCCCACCGCCCCCGGACTGAATGATTTCCGCCCCACGCCCATCAATGCCCTCATGCCCGGCACCGAAATCATCACCACTGCGCTGGCCAATCTGCGCAGCCAGGACTGGTTGCGCGATGTGCCGGCACGCTGGCCGCTCAGCCTGATCATGATCGCTGCCCTGGCGCTGGCTTTCTGGCGCCGTGTGAATCCTGCCGTCATCGGTGGCGGCATGGCCGTGGCCACTGTGTTGTTGTTTGTCGCCGCCTACAGCCTGCTGCCGCTGCGCTGGTATGTGCCGGTGGGTGCCGCGCTGACCCTGGGCTGGCTGGCCTATGCGCTGTTTTCCGCCGAAGCCTTTTTGCGGGAGCGTCGCGAGCGCGAGGCCACGGTCTCGCTGTTCCGCCGCTTCCTGGATCCGCGCGTGGTGGATGACCTGGTCAAGACCGGCGAGCTGTCGCGCGAACAGAAACCGGAAGCGCGCGAAATCACCATCCTGTTCTCGGATATACGCGGCTTCACCACGCTGTCGGAAACACGTACGCCGGAAGCCGTGGTGGAATTGCTCAACCGCTATTTCAGCCAGCAGGTGGAAGTCATCTTCCGCCATGGCGGCACCCTGGATAAATTCATAGGCGATGCCATCATGGCCTTCTGGAACGCGCCTTCGGACAATCCGCAGCACGCCGCCGATGCCGTGGCCGCCGCCATCGAAATGGGCGAGGCGCTGGACCGTCTGAAAGCGGAACTCACCGCCGACGGCGCCGCCGTGGATGCCTTCGACATCGGCATAGGCCTGCATACCGGCCCCGCCGTGGTGGGCTTCCTGGGCAGCGACGACCGCCTGGACTACACCGCCATCGGCGATACCGTGAACCTGGCCAGCCGTATCGAAGGCTGCACCAAGGGCGTGGCCCGGGTCCTGGTCTCCGGCAGCACCCGCGCCGCCTGCGAAAAATCCGCCCCCGGCCGGTTTACTTTCACGAACCACGGCGAGTTTCACGTTAAAGGCCGCGACCAGGGCGTAGAGTTACTAGAACCGCATAAGTGACAATCATGGAAAACATAGAGAGGGATACCTGATGCGCTTTTCTGTCCTCACCCCCTTGCTGCTGCTTGCCGGCAGCCTGGCCTGGGCCGAACCCGCGACGCTGCTGAAAGACAGCGAGCTGCGCGCGAAACCGCTGGGCGATGCCGAACTGGTCAGCACGCTCAAAGCCAAGGACAAAGTCGAGATCACCGCGCGCAAAGGCGCCTGGGCCAATGTGCAGACGCCCAAGGGCCAGACCGGCTGGGTGCGCCTGCTCGCACTGCGCACGGGCTCCGGCAAAAGCGGTGATGCCGGTGTCGGCGCCATCGCCTCGCTGTTCAAGACCGGCTCCAGCGGCAATACCGTGAGTACCGGTGTCAAAGGCCTGTCGGAAGAAAAGCTGAAGAACGCGCAGCCTGATGAAGCCGAAGCCAAGCGCCTGGACAAGTACAAGGGCAGCGACGCCGACTCGCGCACCTACGCCAAGCAGGGCAAGCTGGCCGCCCAGCAGGTGAACTACCTGCCGGTGAATGGCAACGGAGGGAATGAGTGATGAAAACCTCTTTCCTCTCTACCACGCTGCTGCTCTCCAGCCTGCTGGCTGCCACCACAGCCCACGCCTTCGACCTGGGCAAGGCCCTGAACAAACTGAATGACCCGGAGACGCAGAAAGCCCTGGGCATAGGCAAGAAGGCGCTGGACTCCTTCAAGGACATCCCGGAGCCGCAGGAAATCCAGATCGGCGACGGCATTGCCGCCAACCTGCTGGGCGCCGCCCCGTTGGTGCGCGACGATGCCCTGCAGAAATACGTCAACCGCGTCGGCCTGTGGCTGGCGCTGCAGACCGAGCGCCCCAACCTGCCCTGGCGCTTCGGCGTCACTGACGATCCCGATGTGAATGCCTTCGGCACGCCCGGCGGCACCATCCTGATCACCCGCGGCCTCTACGAAAAATTCCGCAACGAATCCGAACTGGCCGGCGTGCTGGCGCATGAAATCGCGCATGTGGTGCAGAAGCACCAGCTCAAGGCCATCAAATCCCAGCTCGGCCGCGAATGGCAGACCGAGCTGGCCACCGCCGTCGCCGAACGCAAGGACACGTCGCGTGCCGCCAACCAGCTCAAGGCCTTCACCGCCGGTACCGAGCTCTTTGCCCGCGGCCTGGACAAGAATGACGAGTTCGAAGCCGACCGCATGGGCGTGGTGATTGCCGCGCGCGGCGGTTACAACCCTTATGGCCTTGTCGGTTCCTTGCAGACGCTGGATGCCGTGAATCCGCAGGACGGTGCGGTGGCGCTGATGTTCAAGACCCATCCCTCGCCGTCAAAGCGACTGGAAATGCTGGCCGATGCCATGGGCTCGCAGCTGGACACGCTGGCGGACAACGCCAAGGAACCGGCACGGTTCTATATGTTGAAGAAGTAATTCCCTCTTCACCCCAACCCGTAGGAGCGGCTTCAGCCGCTAACCGGGTCGGGGAAACTACCGATGGGTTCGCGGCTGAAGCCGCTCCTACGGACGTGGAGAGAGCCCCGTAACAAAAAAAGCCCGGCTATGCCGGGCTTTTTTTATTTCCACATCACTTTGCTTACTTCCCCACTGTCGCCCCGGCGAAGGCCGGGGCCCAGCGTCTTTTGCAGCGGTGGAAGCAGCAACAGCAAAAAGCAAAGTCCCTGGGCCCCGGCCTTCGCCGGGGCGACAGAGGAGTTGTTAGCAATCGCCAGAGCGGTCCCTCAGCAGCGCGGCTTCATCAATTGCTCTTCTGCACCGGCCGGAACCAGTGCGCCCAGTTCACGAAGGCGGCCGAGGTACGCGTCTGTATCCACACCTTGCCCTTGCCGCTGAAACGGCAGACCAGGCCTTCGCCGGAGAAGAACAGCGACTTGTAGCCGCCGACCTTGCTGATGTTGTATTCCAGGCCCTCGGTGAAGGCCACGATATTGCCGGTGTCGACGACATAATCGCCATCCACGTCCAGCTCTATCATGCCGCCATAGGTGTTGAACCAGAGGTCGCCCTGCCCACTGGCGCGCACCAGGAAAAAGCTTTCGCCGGAGAAAAAGCCTTTCATGAAACCCTGCCATTTGGTTTCCAGATTGACCTGCGGATCGCAGGCCACGAAGGCGGAGTTCTGCAGGAAAATGGTTTCATTGCGCAGGTAGACATGGGCCAGGTCGCCCGGTGCCGCCGGGGCGATGCCGATTTCACCGGGCACGTTTTCCGCGGTGAAATCGTTGACGAAAATGGACTCGCCCGTGAGGAAGCGTCCCAGGCCGCCACGCAGCTTGGTCTTCATCTTGAGGTTGGTGTCCATGGTGGCCATGGCCGAAGCTTCCACCTTGATGGTCTCACCGGCCTTCAGCTGCACGGTCAGGAAGGCATAGTCGGGACGACCTTCAATGCGGAAGGAAAAGCCGGGCTGTTCACCGTCCTGCAGCTCACCACGCGGCAGAGGCAAAGGCTTGGAAGCCGTCTCTGCCTGCGGCTCTTGCTTCTGCAACGGCACCAGCTCCAGGTCAGCCACCGATGCCAGCGAAATCGGCGCGATGATTTCCACGCGCAGGCCGATCTTTTCCAGGTTGGCGCGGTATTTTTCCGCGGTTTCCGCATCCAGCCCTTCCTTGATCACCAGCGGCGTACGCGCCAGCAGCGCGGCCGCTTTTTCCGCATCAATCTTGAACAGCTGGGCGAAGGCGGCGGTGGCGCGGGCTTGGTCATGGGTGCCGGCAAAGCCGGATACCTGAACTTTATGCGTCATGTCCAATCTCCTTATGCGCGACGCGGCTTGAGGCCGGAAGTCAGGTTGCGGCCGAAACTGCCGGGATTGTGCGACTGGCACCACACGGTGCCGCGGCCCTTGAATTTGCAGACCAGTCCTTCACCACCAAGGATGGAAGACAGCCAGCTCTTGCCGGCCTTGGTCATGGAAAACTCCAGGGTTTCGCTGAAGGCCACGATATGGCCGGTGTCGACGATGTATTCGCCATCGACTTCCACCGGATAAATCGCACCAAAGGAATTCAGGATGACCTGGCCGCGGCCGTTGAGGCGCAACCAGAACAGGCTTTCGCCGGAAATGAAATTCTTGAAGCCCTGCCAGCCCATGTCGATGTTGACGGCATGCTCGCAGGCCACGAAGGAGCCGGACTGCACGATGAGGGTTTCGTTGTCCAGGGTGTAGCCCATCATGTCGCCGGCCAGCGCACTGCCCAGCCAGATTTCACCGGCCTTGTTGCCCGCCGTGAAATGGTTGAGGAAGAGTGATTCGCCGGCAAACATGCGCTTCACGGCCTTGAGGAAACCACCGCTGCCTTTCTTGTGCGTGGTGGTCTCCACATTGAGGTGGCCGCTCATGGCGATCATGGCGCCGCCTTCCGAGGTCAGCGTTTCGCCGGGATTGAGGATGACGCGGGCTGCCGTGTTGCCGGGCTGGTGCATGAAATCGATTTGCATGGTGTCGGCTCCTTACGGCAGTTTCGGATTGATCCAGCTGGTGAGGCCGGAAATGCTGCGCGTCTGGATGACGATGCGGCCCTTGCCGACCACGCGTGTCACCAGGCCCTCACCGCCGAAGAGGCTGGAGAAAATGCCGCCAGCCAGCTGCAGCTTGAGGCCTATGCCCGGCGTGTAGCCCACCAGGTGCGAGGTATCGACGATGTATTCACCGTCGATTTCCTTGTCCAGCAAAGCCCCGTAGGCGCCATACCAGACCTTGCCGGTGCCGCTGACGGCAATGCGGAACAGGCCTTCGCGTGCGATCCAGGAAATCAGGCCGGCGAATTTCACGCCCAGCTTCACGTCACCGGCGCAGGCCAGGAAGGCACCCGGCTGCAGGTAGAAAGTATCGCCATTCAGTTCCAGGCAGCGCACGGCACCCGGTGTCGGCTGCACCAGGGTCAGGCGGCGCCGGCCCTGGGTGTTGTTGCTGAAGTGGTTCACGAAAAGGGTTTCGCCCACCAGCAAGCGGCGCAGGATGGCCACGAAGAAACCGCCATTGAATTTCGCCTTCATGTCGAGATCCGCCGACATGCTGGACATGGCATCCGCCTCGGCAATGATCTGCTGGCCGGGGGCCAGGTCCACGTCCACATAGGCAAAGGCATCGCTGCCCTTGATGGACGCCTCGGGTACTGCGCTCATTTCACTTCTCCCTCTGAGACACTGTTTTTGTCTGCCGGAGCCGGCTGGCCCCCGGCATCCTTGTCCTCGTCATCGCCCTTGCCGCGTTCGCTGACAAATACCTTCACTTCGGCCTGCAGCCTGAGGAAGGCCGCCTGGTCGTCGCGCCAGCCCGTGGCCGGCTCTTTCGCCACCTTCTTCTGCAGGGTGTCTATGCGTTCCTGCGTTTCCGGATGCGAGCCTATGAAACCCTGCGCGGCCTCCATGGCCTTGCGCGCATTTTCATCGGTGATCTTGTCCATCTGCTTCTTCTGCTCGGCCAGCACGGTCTGGAAGAAAGACACCATGCCGCGCGGATCTATGCGGGCGCGTTTGAGCAGGTCGTAGCCGTGGGCATCGGCATCGCGTTCGAAGTCGCGGGAATATTTCATGTTCAGCAGCAAGGGCCCGGCGTTGGCCGCCACCGCCACCAGGCCGCTGGCATCACCCAGCAGGGTCTGCGCGATGACATAGATGCCGGTGGAACGTATCACCGCGCGCAAGCCATGCTGCTGCGTGACATGGGCGAGCTCGTGGCCCAGCACGCCCTGCAGCTCGACGGCATTGCGCGCATTGAGGATGAGGGCGGAATTGATCACCACATAGCCGCCCGGCAGGGCAAAGGCGTTGATGCTGGAATCATCCACCACATAGAAATGCAGCTTGTACTTCTTGTCCGGCAGCGCCTGCACCAGGGGATCGGTCAGGGGCCGCAGCAGGGCACGGGCCTGCTTCTCGTCCATGAATTCCTTGCCCAGCTTGTACTGCGCGATCACGGTGGCGCCCAGCTTGTCCTCCCACTCCACCGGCACCTGGCGCGCCGCAGCGGCACTCATGGCATCCAGCGACCACCACAGGCCCAGGCCCATGGCACAGAAGGCCAGCAGGCCGGCCAGCAGCAGCCCCCAGAAGCGGCCGTGATGGCGGCGCTTCTGCGCGCCGACCTCCCGCAGCGCAGCATGGCCGGCCAGCAGCGGATGCTTGAGCAGGGCGCGCTCAGCGGTATAGACCTGCCAGCCGGGACAGGCGGCATGCGTGCCGAAGACGATGCGGTTGCCGGCACCGCCGAGCTTGAGCTCCAGGCCCTGCAGGGGCAGCGTGACGGACTGGCCGGAAGCGGCGGTGAAGACCAGCCCATGCCCGTAGAGGCGAAGCTCGCCGCTGCTGCGGCCACCGGGCAGGGAAGGATGGTAGGCGTGGCCAGGGAATGCCTGCGTGGCAGGCGAAGCCGTTTGCGTAACAGCCATGAAAACAGGAGTCCTTGCAGAAAACTGCGACAGCGCAGTCTATAGCGCCGACCCCGGCAGACAAGTAGTGAAATTACGGAAGGCGGGACAGCGGCAGCGACCGGTAAACGGCCGCTGCCGGCGACTTATTTCTTGGCCTGGCCGCGGATGCAGTCGGCGCAGACGCCGTAGAGATAGAGGGAATGGTCGGTCATGGAAAAGCCCAGGGACTCGGCCATCTTGCGCTGGCGTTCCTCGATCACCTCGTCCTTGAACTCCACCACCTTGCCGCAGCTGGTGCAGACGATATGGTCGTGGTGATGCGAGTCTTTGAGCTCGAACACCGAGTGGCCGCCCTCGAAATGGTGGCGCTCGACAATGCCGGCGGCTTCGAACTGGGTGAGCACGCGGTAGACGGTGGCCAGGCCGACGTCCTCGCCCTGATCCAGCAGCGACTTGTAGACGTCTTCCGCGCTCAGGTGGCGCAGCGGCGAGGTTTCCAGAAGTTCGAGAATCTTCAGGCGCGGCAGGGTGACCTTGAGGCCGGCCTTGCGCAGTTCCTGGTTGCTGATGGACATGTGACCTCCCCGGCCATGGCTTACGAAATTCCCCATGAAAGCAGCCGGCGTCTTCGCGCCCTGGCCATCAAGCTGGGGTATCATCGCCGCTTTCCCGGACCCGGCCGCCCTGCGGAAGGCCGGGCTGGTGCCGATTCCGGCGCACGATAGAGGAATTCAGAGTCCGATGCAAAAGCCCGCCCTGCCCCTGCTAGCCGGCCTGCTGCTGGCCTTTGCCCTGGCCGGCTGCAGCAATTTCCTGCGCGTCTACAAGGCCGACCTGGACCAGGGCAACCTGGTGACCAAGGAGATGGTGGACAAGCTCAAGCCCGGCATGACACCCGCGCAGGTGCGCTATGTGCTGGGCACGCCCATGATCACCGACACCCTGAATCCGCGCCGCTGGGACTACCTCTACGACTACGTCCCCGGCACCTACGCGCGCATGGCCAAGCAGCCCGAAGTGGACAACCGCCGCCTGACGCTGTGGTTCGAAAACGGCGTGCTGAGCAAGATGGAAGGCGGCGAGAAGATGCCGGAGAAGAATCCGTCGGCTCCCGAGAGCAAGGACAGGGGGTTGAACGGGGATCCGCTCTGAGCTCTCATCTGATTGAATAAAAAAAGCCCGCTACTTGCGGGCTTTTTTTATTCAATCATGCCCCCACCGCTCGTCCTGAGCCTGTCGAAGGACAGCCCCCCCAAAGCAGGAGTCCCAGGATTTTTGCGGCGGGTGCTCACAGCCAGGAACCGCCCTTCGACAAGCTCAGGGTGAACGGTGGGGATAAAGAGAGGACAGCAAGTAAAAGGGATCAGCCGCCGGCTGCGCGTTTAGCTTTCACTTTGGCGGCTCGTGCCTTGCGCGCTTCCTTGGGATCAATCAGCAGCGGCCGGTATATCTCCACGCGATCGCCATTTTTCAACACACGGGTCTGCGGCGATTTCTCGAGCTTGCCGAAAATACCGAAGCTGCCGTTCTCCAGATCGATTTCAGGAAAGCGCGCCGGCAGGCCGGAAAGGCGCACGGCATCCAGCAGCGTGCTGCCGGCCGGCAGCACAAGAGGCAGCAGCTCCTGCACATCCGGGAGTGCATACACCACTTCGATATTCAGGGACGTTTCAGCGTTTGCCATAGATCTGCACCGCCCGGCGCTGGAAGGCATTCACGGTCTGGCCCGCCGCCTGGTTGACGGCACTGGCGGCCGCGAATTGCAGGAAGCGCGCCTGCACCTGGAAATTCACGCTGAAGTTCACCTTGCAGGCGGAGGCATGCAGGGCCTGGAATTCCCAGTGGCCGCGCAGGAAATCAAAGGGTCCGGAGACGAACTCGATCTCTATGCGCTCATGCGGCGTCATACAGTTGCGCGTGATCAGCGACTGCGACATGCCCAGGCGGGAAAAGGCGATACGCGCCGTCATTTCCTCAGCCCCCTGCTCCAGCACTTCGGACGCAATGCAGAAGGGCAGGAACTCGCGATAGCGCGCCACATCGTTCACCAGGGTAAAGATCTCCTCGGCGGAATAATGCATCAGCGCTGAACGCAAAACCGTGGTCACGCGAACATTCCCGACAACACCCACAGCACCGCCAACGGCAGCACGATACGCACCAGCACACGCCAGACGTTGTAGACGCCTTCATTGGGCAGGTTGAGCTCCTTGCGGGCGTGGCTGATCTTCATCACCCAGCCGGCAAACAGCGCGTAGCCCAGCAAAACCAGCAGCAGCAGAAGCCCCAGCACATGCAGCAGCTGGTGCAGGCCGGCGGCGTTGCCCAGGAACCACACGCCCTCCGCCACCACGGCAGCCAGCACGAAGACCAGCAGCACGGCCGGCAGGCGCGCCAGCTTCTTTTCTTCCAGCCAGAACAGCAGCGGTTCGGCCAGCAGCGCCAGGCCCAGCAGGGCCGCCAGCAGCAGCGCGGTCAGCAGTATCCAAACCACAGCGCCGCTGGGCACGATCTGCATGGCTTCGTTATGGGCATTGGCCTGCGCCGCCGCCACGAAAGGCGCCAGCGCCAGCATCAGCAACAGGCCCAGCAGCGCATGCGCCACCACCGCCAGCAGCCCCAGCTGGCCCAGCGAAGCCTCACGCGGCAG
>DASUXS010000091.1:0-6732 GCA_036377855.1 Moraxellaceae bacterium | reverse complement strand
CCTGATGGTCGCCACCACATTCACGGCGGTGTTGGAATTCAGCGGCGGCGTCCAGCTGATGACGCCGGTGCTGGCATCAATCGTCATGTTGGCCGGCCTGGTGCTGAGGCCGTAGACCAGTGTCTCGCTTTCGGGATCCGTGGCGTTCACATCGTAGGTATAGGGCGTGTCTTCGGTCAGCGTGGTGACCGGACTGCTGCTGAAGCTGGGCGCGTCATTGTCCGCCGCCACATTGATGACGAAGGACTGCGGCACCGGATTCGCACCGTCGGTGACCCGCACCGTGACATTGGCGGTGTAGCTGGCCGTGGCCTGGGGCGGCCGCCAGGAGATGACGCCCGTGGTCAGATCGATGTCCATGTCCGCCGGCGCCACCAGCAGCGAATAGGTCAGCGTGCCGCCTTCGGGGTCAGTGGCATTGACATCATAGAGATAGTCCACGCCTTCGGTGGCCGCGGTCACCGCCGTCGAGGTGAAGCCGGGTGCATCGTTGGAGCTGGTGACGGTGATGACAAAGCTGCGCGTGACCTGGTGCAAACCATCGTCGACACGCACTGTCACATTGGCGGTGTAGGTGGAACCGGCCTGCGGCGGCAGCCAGTTGATCACGCCGGTGTCGGCATCTATGGTCATGTCCGCGGGCTTGGTATCCAGCGAATACGTCAGCGTCTGGTTTTCCGGATCCGTGGCATTCACGTCGTAGGTGTAGGTCACCTGCTCCGCTGCCGTGGTGATGTCGGAGGAAGTGAAGCTGGGTGCGTCGTCATCCGCACTGACATTGATGGTGAAGGACTGCGTGGGGGTGTTGACGGTGTCACTGACGCGCACGGTGACATCGGCTGTGTAGCTGGCCGCGGCCTGCGGCGGCGACCAGGTGATGACACCCGTGCCGGAGTCGATGTTCATATTCGCCGGCTTCACCAGCAGCGAATAGGCCAGGGCCACGCCTTCGGGATCGGTGGCGTCCACATCATAGGTGTAACCCACGCCTTCGGTGGCCGTGGTATGGGCCGAGGCATCGGAGGTGAAGCTGGGGGTGTCGTTGTCGGCGGTGACATTGATGGTGATGGGCAGGGTGTCCACCTGAGCCGGGGTGCCGTTGTCCGTGACACGTATGGTGAAGCTGTGGCTGTAGTTGCCGGTGGCCTGTATCGGGTTCCAGCTGATGACGCCGGTGGAGGAATCGATGCTCATGCCGGAGGGAATGGCGCCGGGCGATGCCACCAAGTCCCAGAGCAGGCCGTTGCTTTCGGTATCCGTGGCATTCACGTCGAAGGTGTAGGGTACGCCTTCGGAGGCAGTGGTATGGCCGGCGGTAGTAGAGGTGATCACGGGCGCATCGTTCACCGGGGTCACGGTAAGGTTCAGCACATAGTCCGTGGTGCTGGTGCCGTCACCGACACGGATGGTGAAGGCATAGGGCTGGTTGGTAGTCGACGTGTCCGGGGTGTTGGCGGCGGTCCAGCTGAACTGGTTGCTGCCGTTGATGCTGGCGTTGTGGCCGACAAAAGGGCCGGCCACGATCTGGTAACTGGTGATGCCACCGTTGGTGTTGAAGCCCACCGTGAAATTCTGGTCTTCGTCGCGCGTGAGCGAGGACAGGCCGGTGGAAATGCCGGTGATGGCCGGGCAGGCGGAGGTGGTGAAGTTGTTGACGGTGCCTGGCGTGCCCGTGCTGGCGGTCACCCGGTAGTAGTAGGTGGTGCCGCAATTGAGGCCGCTGATGCTGCGGCTGATGGAATAGTAGTTGTTGCCGCCGCCGGTGCCGCCCGGGCTGGTGGTGGTGGTGGCGGCACCACCGCCACTGCTGACCGTGGCCGAAGAGGTCGAATAGCGGAAGAAGAAGTCGACGTCGGTGCCATTTTCCATGGCCGAGGCATTCAGGGTCGCTGCGTATCTGGAAATACCGCTGGCGGCGCCCGTAGTCATGTTGGGGACTGCGGTATTGGCCGGCGTACCGCTGCTGCGCTGTGCCGCCCAGGAGGCCATCAGGTTCTTGAGGTCGGGGGACAACGGCGCGCCCTGCGGCATTTCCCCCGCCTGTATACGGACATTGGCGCGCACATCGTTGTATTCGCCGGAGAGGAAAGCCGTGGCATTGCCGTAGGTTTCAAAATGACGGGCGCTGCCGCTGCTGTTGCCGGCGGTGTTATGGCAGGCGCTGCAGTTGTTGAAGACATTCGCTCCAACCCCTTCCGTGCCGGAATAGGTCACGATGGCCTGTGCCGCGGGCGCACCCAGGACCATGCCGGCCGTCATGATGACGCCGGCCAAGAAACGGGATGTCATACCCCTTACCTCCCTGCAAACACAAAAAAGGCCGCGCCTTCCTGTGAGCGGCGCGACCTGAAGGGGGCTGGCTTCCGCCCTGCCCCTGATTATTGGCTGGACAAATCATAATTAGCGGCTGAACAAAAGCCCACTCATCCTGCGCTGCCGCCTGTCGTGCGACAGGTGGGTGCATCCGGAACGCGAAGGGAGTCGTATCGGTGGGAGGCAAAAGCCATGATATAAACCGCCAGTCCTGGCCGGCAGCCGTCACAGCGGCCCTGCCGGCCACCGAATAGAAGAAGGAGTCTCCCTCATGGATCGTGACGACCCGATTGAATCCCGCCGCCACCTCCTGCGCATGATGCTGGCCTCCAGCGGCGTTGCCCTCACCGGCACCGCCCTGCTGCCCGCCCTGGTCCATGCCTTCGGCAAGGTGCCGCGCCAGCTGCCACCCGGCCAGTCCATCTACGACCTGCGCGGCAAGGTGCTGGTCGACGGCAAGCCGGCCAGCGAGGGCACCAAGGTGCGCGCCGACTCCCTCGTGGAAACCACCAGCAACAGCTATGTCATCTTCGCCGTCGGCCAGGACGCGCACATCCTGCGCGAGAACAGCCGCCTGCAGCTCTCCGGCCGCGACAACTTCGCCGACGCCATGCGCCTCTTCACCGGCAAGGTGCTGTCCGTGTTCGGCCAGCGCAGCGGCGGCAAGAAACTCGCCATCAACACCACCACGGCCACCATCGGTATCCGCGGCACCGGGGTCTACAGCGAGTCCTATCCGGACAGCAGCTATGTCTGCACCTGCTACGGCACCACGCAGATCGTCTCCAATGCCGATCCCAAGGCCAGCGAGAACATCATCTCGCACCGCCATGACGCGCCGCGCTACATCGTCAACAACCCGGAAGGCGGCAAGCTCATCCTACCCGCCCCCATGAAGAACCATACCGACGAAGAGCTGCTGCTGATCGAAACCCTGGTGGGCCGTACGCCGCCCTTCTCCGCCGCCCAGGGCTATAGCGCTCCGCGCCGCGGTTATTAAAAGCGGCTCTTATTAAAAAAGGCCCGCCTCGCGGGCCCTAAAGCAAAACCCTAGCGCCGCCCTGCGGCGCCTTATTTTTTTGACAGGGACACCACCATGCAGGGACTGCAGCAGCGTTTGCGCGGACAACCCCGACTCTTCTTCGGCCTGCTCATCCTCCTGGGCTTCCTGTTCAATGCCGTGGCGCACCTGGGCCTCTTCGACGGCCTCGAGCGCCAGGCCTACGACCTGCGCGTGCGCGCCACCCTGCCCGGTGGCGAGGACGAACGCGTGGTCGTCGCCGACATCGACGAGAAAAGCCTGAAGGCGCTGGGCCGCTGGCCCTGGAACCGCGACGTGGTGGCGCGCATGGTGGACACGCTGGTGCACGACTACCAGGTACGTGTAGTGGGTTTCGACGTGGTGTTTGCCGAAGCCGAAAAGAATTCCGGCCTGGCGCTGATGAACGAGCTCGCGCACGGCCCGCTGCAGGGCGATGCCGCCTTCCAGCGTGAATTCCAGCAGCGCAGCGGCGACCTCGACCATGACGGCCGCCTGGCCGCCAGCCTGAAAGACCGCAATGTGGTGCTGGGCATGGTGTTCAACCAGCAGCCGGGCGAAACCGTGAATGCGCCGCCCCGCCCCTTCGCCACGCTGACGCCCGAAGGCGCCGCCGCCCTGCCCGATCTCTTCCATCCGGAAAGCTATACCGCCAACCTGGATACGCTGACGCAGAGCGCGCGCATCAGCGGCTTCTTCGACAATCCGCATCTCGATGCCGATGGCATTTTCCGCCGCGTGCCGCTGTTCCAGCTCTACGACAACAAGCTCTATCCCTCGCTGGCCCTGGCCATGACGCATATGGCGCTGAATGCGCCGCCGGTACAGCTGGTGACGGGAAAATCCGGCGGCTATGACGCCGTGGAAGGCGTGGCCCTGGGCGACCTCTTCATTCCCACCGACGAACACGCCTCCGTGCTCGTGCCCTGGCGCGGCCGCCACGGCGATGCCTTTGCCTATTACTCCATCAGCGACATCCTGGAAAAGAAAGTCGCACCGGAAAAACTCAAGGACCGCATCGTGCTGGTGGGCACCACCGCCCCCGGCCTGCTGGACCTGCGCTCGACACCGCTGGAAAAGACCTATCCCGGGGTGGAAGTGCACGCCAACATCATCGCCGGCATCCTCGATGACCGCGTACGCCACTCACCCGCTTGGGCGCTGGGTGTGGAAATCCTGCTTTTGATCGGCGTGGCGCTGGTGACGCTGCTCTTCACCACGCGCCTGTCGCCGCTGCTGCAGGTGGCGGTGTCGCTGGGCCTGGGCCTGCTGGTGCTGGGCCTCAACCTGCTGGCCTGGAGCCGCGGCCTGGTGCTGCCGCTGGCCTCGCCGCTGCTGTTGCTGGCCCTGCTCTTCACCTACACCATGGCCTTCGGCTTTTTCTCGGAAACCCGCGGCAAGCGCGCCATCACCCGCCTCTTCGGCCAATATGTGCCGCCGGACCTGGTGGACGAGATGGCACGCAATCCGGAAACCATTTCCCTGGAAGGCGAATCGCGCGAACTCACCGTGCTGTTCTCCGATGTGCGCGACTTCACCAGCATTTCCGAAGGCCTGTCGGCCACGGAATTGTCGGCGCTGATGAATGCCTACCTCACCGCCATGACGCGGCTGATCCACAAACACCGCGGCACCATAGACAAATACATGGGCGACGCCATCATGGCTTTCTGGGGCGCCCCGGTGCATGACAGCAACCATGCCCGCCTGGCCCTGCTCACCGCCCTGGACATGCAGGCCGACCTGCAACAGCTGCAGGCGGACTTCCGCGCCCGCGGCTGGCCGGCGCTGAACATAGGCATAGGCCTCAACACCGGCCCCATGAATGTCGGCAACATGGGCTCGGAATTCCGCATGGCCTACACCGTCATGGGCGATGCCGTGAACCTGGGCTCGCGCCTGGAGGGCCTGTCCAAGAGCTATGGCGTCACCATCGTGGTCAGCGAGGCCACCAAGGCCGCCGTGCCGGATTTCAGCTACCGCCCGCTGGACTGCGTACGCGTGAAAGGCAAGCTGGAACCGGTGACCATCTATGAACCGGTGGCCGAGACCGCCCAGCTCGACCCCGCCCGCCGCCAGCAGCTGCAGGAATGGGACAGCGTGCTGGCGCATTACCGCCGCCAGGAATGGGATGTCGCCGAAAAGCGCCTGAATGCCCTGTTACGCGAAGAAGACCGTCCGCTCTATCGCCTCTATCTGCAACGTATTGCACAATTCCGGGAGACGCCGCCCCCGGCGGACTGGGATGGGGTGTATACCTACACCACCAAGTAGAAGGAATCAGGCGCCGCGCCAGCGGCGCAAGGCAGCAGGCCATGGCCAAGCAAAGCTGGGTTTTCCTGCGCGGACTCATCCGCCAGCACCGTCACTGGGAAGATTTCCCGGAGAAATTCCAGGCCGCCTTTCCCGAGGCCAATGTGGTCCTGCTGGACCTGCCCGGCAACGGCGACCTCTACGAACATGAAAGCCCCACCAGCATCGCCGAGATGGTGGAATCGGTACGCGAACAGCTGCGCCGCCGCAATATCACCACCCCGGTGAACATCGTCGCCCTCTCGCTGGGCGCCATGGTGGCCATCGAATGGATGGAGCGCCATCCCTGCGATGTCGAGCGCGCCGTGCTCATGAACACCTCGCTGCGCGGCATGAGCAGCTTCAGCGAACGCCTGCGTCCGGAAAACTATCTGGACATCCTGAAGAGCCTGGTCTTCAACTCCAAGGAAGAGCGCGAACGCCTCATCCTGGATATCAGCACCAACCTCTATCCGCACAAAGCCGAGCTGGCCAGGAAATGGGTGGGCTATGCCCAAGCGCAACCCACCAGCCGTATGAACGGCCTGCGCCAGCTTTTCGCCGCCGGCACCTACACCGCCCCGCCGGCAAGGCCGCATGAGCATGTGCTCATCCTGCAAAGCCTGGGCGACCACCTGGTGAATCCCGTCTGCTCCACCCGTATCGCGGACAAATGGCGCTGGCCGCTGGTGTCGCATCCCACGGCGGGGCATGACATCACGCTGGATGATGGGGAATGGGTGATTGGGCAGATAAAGGGGTGGCTGGCCGGCTGATTGCGGTGATTACGGAAGGGGTGTGGCAGGAGCAGCAGGCATATTAATCTTCACCGGAAAGACACCGGCAATTTTAAAGCTCCTCCAGAGCACGGCCATGGTACCCCAATACTCACTGCGCACCCCATTCCGGAAGATCTGGATAGCCGCCATCCCGGCCTCATTGCTTTGCACTGGCTTGCTGAATGCCTGCGCCGACAACAGCTATATTTTCCTTGGCACCGCCATCTGCGCCTTCTTTCTCTCCATCTGGGCCACACAGTACTCGATTACGGCCGGAGAGCTGCCGTTCAAATGGTATGAGTACCCGCT